>DASYBH010000322.1:0-5527 GCA_036500885.1 Candidatus Dormiibacterota bacterium | reverse complement strand
CGTTGCCCTGCGCGTCCACGTGCGCCGCGGAGATGTATGAGAACGTCACGGGAACGCCGTGCTCCTGCATCGCCGCCGTGTAGGCCAGCGAGACGGACGCGCTGAGGCCGTCGAACCCGGGGAAGCCGGGGATCGTCCCGTCGGCGATCACGTTGCCGTCCAGGTCGCGGAGCGGCCCGGAGCTGATCTGCGGGCCGACGTACTTGTGCCCGAAGAGGCCGCGGAAGCCGCTGTAGCCGCCCGGCTCGGCAGGCAGCGCGTCGCCGATGCCGCCGTTCGCCGCCGAGCACAGGCCGGCGCCGCGGGCGCAGTGGACCGCGATGCCCTCGAAGTCGGGGAACGCGTTCGGCGAGTGCGAGGCGACCTCCGCCGCCTGCGGCGAGTTGGCGCCGTACAGCCGGGCGACGTCGCCCAGGCCCTCCACGGCCACGTTGGCGGTGCCGACGCCGCCGACGCTGCAGCCGGCGCGCGTGAACGGCACCCAGGGCGCCGGGGCGATCGCGCCGTTCGCCGCCAGCATGTTCGGGGTGCCGTCCGCCGACGGGTCGTTCCAGTACGCGAACCCGGAGGTCGAGGTGGTCGTGCCGTCCGCCTTCGCGTACTCGCGGTAGCTGTTCGCGACGGGGATGCCCTGGCGGTCGCCGTACACGCCGGTGAGCGATGTGACGATGTCGTTGGCCGTATGGGCGATCAGGGGCGTGTGGTGGTCGGTGAGCAGGACGCCCTGGCCGCGCAGGAAGTTCAGCAGATTCGGCATCTGCTCCAGGTCGGACGGGACGTTCGGGTCGTCACGGCGGAAGTGGACGTTGTCGAACTGGACGAAGACGACGTGCCGGACGCCGGCCGCCGATGGCAGATCGCAGCCTGCGCTCGGCGGTGCCGCCGCCGCGGGCGTGGCCCCCGGCAGCAGCATGAGGAGCGGGACGGCGGCCACGGCCGCCCTCACCATCGCTCTCACCCTCATCGCTTCCCTCCTTCACTCTGAAACCGTTTCGACAGCCAAAGTCCCGAGCGTATGACCGCAGGGGGAAGGGAGGGTTATGAGGAGATGAGAGCGCCGGTGGGACGGATGGGGGAGCTCGGCTCCCCCATCCCCGATCCCCCCTACACGATCTTGGCGACCTCCAGGTTCTGGTCCACGCTCCTGCCGAACCGGGCCGTGCCGAGGTGCTCGCCCATCCGGTGGTGGTACGGCACGCCGGTGAAGAGGTGGTGGCTGCGGGTGGGCACCGCGTCGCCGCCGGCCCACTCGCGCCGCTGAAGCTCGATGTAGCCGTCCTGCCGGCGCTCCTTCAGGTCCTCCAGCAGCTGGCTGAAGCCGAGGCCCATCGCGTGCTGCGCGGCGAGGGTGATGAAGATGAAGCGCACACCCATGTCGGACAGCTCGTCCCACGTCATGGGGTCCTTCTCGTTGTGCCACTTGAAGGACGAGGAGTAGTTGAACGCGAACCGGGCCTGCGGGAAGCGCTTGCGGATCTCCTCGTGGAACTCCTGCGTCGGGCCCCGGTCGGCGGTCGGGAACTCGCACCACACCAGGTCCGGCACGCCGGTGTCCAGGTAGCGGAGCGCCCGGTCGATCGCCAGGTCGAGGCCCCGTGCCGGCTCGGGCGCGTCGGTGGCCGACACGCCGTCCGTGCGGGCGATGATCACGAAGTCCCGGTTGCCGAGGTCGTCGGCCACCGCGCGCATCATCTTCAGCTTGGCGGTGTACTCATCGGCGGGGACCAGCGCCTTGCCGGCGATGTGGCCGCAGCGCTTGGGCATGACCTGGTCCTCGATGTGGGCGCCGGCCAGGCCGGCCGTGACGTACAGCTCGGTCGTCCGCTGCACGTTGAAGGCGTTGCCGTAGCCGACGTCCATGTCGGCCACGACCGGCGGGATCTCCAGGTGTCGGGGTGCGACGTCCGCGTCGGGGTCGCCAACCGCCATCGTGAGCTGGAACTTGCGAAGCGCGCTGACGATCCGCCGCCCGGCGTCGGCGATCTCGACGCTGGCGTACAGGTCCATGTCGGTCGTGCCCAGGTGGCCGATCGCGAACGAGTAGCCGCTGAAGTACACGGCGTCGTGGCCGTGGTACATGATCAGCTCCGCGCCGTGGGGGTCGAAGATGCCCGGCGCGAAAACGTAGGGCTGCGAGTCCAGCTTCCGCCGCAGCACCTTGCTCGATGGCGTCCACCGCGAGGTGGGCACCTTGTAGCCATCGGGCAGGAGGGCTGTCGTAGCCAGGTCCATCGGATCCTCCTTGGTCGGGATGAGGGCCGCCCGCTTCATCGGGCCAGCCTATGTATAAGAGGAAAGCTATCAAGATCGTCGATTGACCTGGGGGATCGCTCGATCGTTTGTTCCGATGTTCGGATCGACATCGCCGATGTCAGCTTTCGGGAGGGATCGCCGACAGCAGGCGCAGGAACGCCGTGACCAGCCCGGAGCCCTCGCCGGCGTCGCGCCGGCGCATGGCCACGATCTGCCGGCGCAGCGGCGCCGTGTTGAGCAGCTCGACCGGGGTGAGGGCGCCGGCCTCCACCTCGCGAGCCACGGCGGTGCGGGGCAGCAGGGACACGCCGAGCCCCCGCTCCACCATCTTCTTGGCGGCCTCGATGTTGTCGAGCTCCATCAGCCCGCGGAGCGTCACCCCCGCCGCGAGGAACGCGGCCTGCGTGATCTCGTAGTAGCTCGACGTCCGGTCGAACAGGATCAGCTGCTCGGTGCCGACCTCGGCGAGTGACGTGCTTCCCGTGTGGGCGAACGGATGGTCGGGCGAGACCACCAGCACCAGCTCCTCCTCGTGGAACGGCTGGATCGCGATCTCGGGGTGCTGGAGGGCGCGGCCGAGCCCCACCTGGACCTGGTCCCTGAGCACCATGAGCAGCACGTCCTCGGAGTGCCCGGTGCGGACGATGACCTCCACGCGGGGGTGCTCGGCGACGAACCGCTCCAGCACCTCGGGCAGGATGTACGTGCTGACCGCGGGGGCCGCCGCCAGCAGCAGCTGGCCGGCGGTGGCGCTGCCAACCTCATCGATGGCCCGCCGACCGTCACGAAGTGCCCTCACCGCCCGTTCTGCATAGGGAAGGAACGCTCTCCCGGAGTCGGTCAGCCGCATTCCCTGGCGTCCGCGGACGAAGAGACGCTCGCCGAGCTCCCGCTCGAGCGCGTGCAGACGCGCGGTGAGGGTCGGCTGGGTAACGTAGAGCGCCTCGGCGGCTCTGCTGACGCTCCCGAAGCGCGCCACTTCCAGAAAGCCTTCGATATGGGCCAGCAACATAGAGGATGCCGATAGGTTAAGGCTCCAGGGCCAGGAGCCATCTATGCGCCGTCGATGAGAGACGTGGAGGACCCGATGCAGCAGTCGCAGTCGAACTGGGTGGAGGAGCGGTCGGACAGGCCCTGGCCTCTCCGGACCGTGCTGGGGTGAGCGCGGTGGGGCTCCTGCTCTACTCGGTCCCCTCTCGCTATGTTCTGCCGCTCCCGCTGTCCACCTTCCAGTGGGCGGGGGCGGCGGTGGTCGGCGTCTCGTTCATCATGATGACCGTCTTCGCCGGCCACAGGACCGGGCCGACGGCCGTCCGCTACCCGAGCCGCGAGGTCCCGGCGCTCGGCTGGATGCCCGGGTCGTCGTGGCTGCACGTGCTGGGCGGCGTCGTGGGCGTGGTCAGCCTGCTCCTGGTCATCCTCACCGGCCTGCTCGGGCCGACGCAGCCGGAGCGCAACCTGGCCATCTACCTCATGTGGGTCTACCTCTGGGCCGGCATGGCGGTGGTGACCGGCCTGGTGGGGCCGTTCTGGGACGCGGTCAACCCGTTCCGCGCCCTCGACGCGCTGGTCAGCCTGGTCCGCGGGGCCAGAAGGGAAGACGACTCGCCCCCCCTGACCCCCCGGCAGTCGAAGGGGGGGAGTGAGGACCCCGCCGCGGTCGACTCGCTCGCCCACCTGGGCGTCTGGCCGGCGGTTGGCCTCTTCTTCCTTTTCGGCCTGTGCGACGTGACGGGCGTCTCGACCAGCCGGCCCTGGGCGATGGCCCTGCTGGCGCTGGCCTACACGGTGTTCACGATCGCCGGCATGCAGCGCTTCGGGGCCCGGACGTGGCTGGCCCACGTCGAGTTCTTCACCGTCCTCTTCTCGATCCTGCGCCGATTCGCGCCCATCGACATCCGGAACGGCAGGGTGTTCCTGCGGCCGGTCGGCGCCGGGCTGCTCGACGCCTGGGACGCCGGCTGGGACCTGGTGCTGTTCGTGATCCTGATGCTCAGCACGCTGGCCTTCGACGCCATCCTGACCACGTCCGTCTGGGATGCGGTGGTGAAGCTGACCCACCCCGTATGGGCGCCGCTGGGCCGGGTCGTCGGCCTCCACCTGCTCCAGGGCTTCGGGTTCATCGCGCTGACGGCGCTCTTCCTGGCCGCCTTCATCATCTGCATGGAGCTGGTCCTCTACTTCGCGACGATGGAGGTGGACGGGCGGGCGATGGCCACCATGTTCGCGCTGACGCTCGTGCCCATCGCGTTCGTGTACAACGCCGCCCACAACTACGCCAGCCTGGTCGTGCAGTCGCAGGTCGTGATCGCGCTCCTGGCCGATCCCTTCGGCCGGGGCTGGCGCCTGCTGCCGACGGGCGACTACCAGCCGAGCGACCTGCTGGCGCCCGCGGCGGTGGTGTGGTACCTGCAGGTGGTGCTGATCGTGACGGGTCACGTGATCGCGATGTGGCTGGCCCACCTGCGGGCGGGAGAGCGCTTCCGCGCCGCGCAGAGCGTCCTGCTGAGCCAGTACCCGATCCTCGTGCTCATGGTCCTGTACACGATGACCAGCCTCTGGATCCTGGCCCAGCCGATCACGCGCGGCCGGTAACGGAGAGGGGGAGCGACCCTCTCCGACCAGGCACCGCTGCGGCGGTCGGGGGCTCCCGAAGGGCTGAGGTATCATGAAGAATCCCATGGTGATCTGTGAGTCAAGGCCCACGCTGTTCAGCCATGTCCGACCGGCGGTGACGTGCTGGCGCCTGTTCGACTCTGGACGTTCGGGCGGTGCGGAACCTGGTCGAGGTGGCACTGTGGAGACCGTGTCCATGGCGAACGTGATCAACAACCATGCTTGGCAGGAGGTCACTGCATGATCGACGCAGGCCAGCTGCGGCCCGGAAGCACCATCGAGCGCAACGGTGAGCTCTTCCAGGTGCTGACCTATGACCACGTGGTACTCGGTCGGGGGAGTGCGATCGTTCGCACAAAGCTCAAGAACCTCAACTCGAACGCGGTGACCACGGAGACGTTCCGCCCCGGGGAGAAGTTCGCGATCGCCCGGATCGAGCGCAAAGAGGCCCAGTACCTCTATCGGGACGGGGATGCCTCCGTGATGATGGACACCACGACGTACGAGCAGTACCCGGTCAGCGACGACATCGTGGGTGACGCGCGGCGCTGGATGAAGGAAGGCAACCCGGTCTACCTGTTCATGTTCGACGACCGGATCATCGGCGTCGAGCTCCCAATCGCCGTGGAGCTCGCGGTGAGCTACACGGAACCCGGCT
>DASYBH010000321.1:0-4313 GCA_036500885.1 Candidatus Dormiibacterota bacterium | reverse complement strand
CCAAACGTCCCGGATAAGAGGGGGGGTTCCGGAAGGGGGGGCCTGCCCCCCTTGCCTCTTTCAGTGCAGGTCGGGGCGGGCAGGCGTCGGGACCAGGGGATTCCCCCATCCCAGCTTCTGCCGCAGCAGCGTGTAGAACCGCTCCGGCGGAGTGAAGCGGATCATGCGCAGCCGCCGCGCGTAGCCCCCCACGCGCACCCGGTCCTCCGGGCGCAGCCGCCACACCGGACCGCCGTCGACGGAGGCGACCGCCGAGCTCCGGGGCAGCTCCACGGTCACGCCGCGCCGGGGCGAGAGCACGATGGGCCGCACCGTCAGCGCGAACGGGCTCATCGGCACCAGGACGAGCTCCTCCAGCGTCGGCTCCAGGATGGGGCCGCCGGCCGCCAGCGCGTACGCCGTGGAGCCGGTGGCAGTGGCCACGATCAGGCCGTCCGCGTCGATCTGGCCGATCTCCTGCCCGTCCACCATCAGGCGCAGCCGCACCAGCCCGTCGGACGCCGCGCGCTGCAGGACCAGCTCGTTCAGGCCGATCGCACGCCGCACCCGGTGGCCGGCACGCTCGACCGCCACCTCGAGCAGCGTTCGCTCCTCCACCCGGTAGTCGCCGTCCAGGAAGCGCTGGAGCCCCGTGCAGAGCTGGTCGGCCTCGAGCTCGGTCAGAAAGCCGAGCCGGCCCAGATTGACTCCGAGGATCGGCCGGTCGCGCTCGGCGGCCAGCCGCGCCGCGGACAGCAGCGTGCCGTCACCGCCCAGCGTGACCACCAGCGTGGTGTTTCGCGGCAGCGTCGGACGGGACTCGCGGGTCGCCTCCCACACCTCGATCCCGCGGGCCTCCAGGAAACGCCGCGCGTCCCTGAGGACGCCCAGCCCGGCATCGACCTGGGGGTGGCGCAGGAACGCGATCACGGCTCGGCTCGCAGGTGGAGCAGCAGCTCGCGGTTGCCGTCCGCGCCGGGCAGCGCCGACCACGTCTCGCCGAGCACCGCGAAGCCGTTCTCCGCGCACCATGCGCGGAAGCGGTCGAGCGCGCGGGCCACCGCCTCCGGGTCGCGGACGACGCCGCCCTTCCCCACCTCGGCCCGGCCCACCTCGAACTGCGGCTTGAAGAGCACCACCAGCTCGGCGCCCGGCGCGGCGCGGCGAAGCGCCGGCAGCACCTTGTCCAGGCCGATGAACGACACGTCCACGGTCAGCAGCGACACGGACTCGGGGAACGCCTCCAGCGCCCGCGCGTTGACCCGCTCCATGGGCACCACGCGGGGGTCCTGCCGCAGCCGCCAGTGCAGCAGCCCCCGGCCGACGTCGACCGCGTACACGCGCGCCGCGCCGCGCTGCAGCAGCACGTCCGTGAAGCCGCCCGTCGACGCCCCGACGTCGGCGCAGACGCGTCCGGCGACCGGCACGCCGAACGCGTCCAGGGCGGGGGCCAGCTTCTCGCCCCCGCGGCTGACGTACTGCGGGGGCGCGATCAGCTCCAGCCGGTCCTCCGGTCGCACCCGGCGGTCAGGGGCGCGCACCGTCTCGCCGCCGACCCTGACCCGGCCGGCCATGATCAGCGCCTGCGCCCGGCTCCGTGACTCCACGAGGCCGGCCTCGGCGAGCGCCGCGTCGAGGCGGACGCCGCGCGTGGAGCGGGTCAGAACGGCAGCAACCCCACCGACACACCCAGGCCCGCTCCCACGAGCACCTCGAACGGCGTGTGCCCGAGCAGCTCGCGCAGCCGGTCCTCCTGGATCCCGCGCATGTGGACCATGTCCTCGACGAGGCGGTTCAGGACCGTCGCCTGCCGGCCCGCGGCCCGCCGCACGCCCTGCGCGTCGTACATCACCACGAAGGAGAAGATAAGCGCGATCGCGAACGTGCCGGACCCCAGGCCGTCAACCCTGCCGACGGCTGCGGTCAGGCCCATGACGATCGCGGCATGCGAGCTCGGCATGCCACCGGTCTCGGCGAGGACCCGCAGGTTGAGCCGGCGCTGCCTGATCGAGGTGTAGAGGACCTTGATGACCTGGGCGATGGCCCAGGCCGCGAGGGCGGGGAGCAGGTACCGCACGTCAGCCCCGAGGCGGCCCGGGGTCGACCGCCGCGACCCGCTCCGCCGCGGCGGTGAGCTGTCCCTGCGCCGCCTCGACCAGTCGCACGGCCTCCTCGAAGTCGGCGACCAGTCGCTCCAGCGGCGCGCCCGCGTCGGCCAGCCTGGCGATCAGGACCTCGAGGTCGTCCAGGGTCGCGTCCAGCCCTGCCCTGCCCTGCTCCGGCTCCGTCACCAGCCGTGGGCGGCCGTCTCGGCCACCTTGCCCAGGATCCCGTTGACGAACCGGCCCGACTCGTCGCCCGAGAACGTCTTGGCCAGCTCGATCGATTCGTTGATCGCCGCCCGGACGGGTACCTTGCGGGACACCGCGATCTCGTACACCGCCATCCGCAGGACCACGCGGTCGACGCGACCCATCTGGTCGAGCTTCCAGTTGGTCGACGCGGCCTGGATCGTGCCGTCCAGCGCGGGCTGGTTGGCGATCACGCCGCGCACCAGCTCACCGGCGAACTCCACCACGTCGGGCGTGGCCCGATCGTCCGTCGCCTGGTAGACGAGCGCCTCCTCGAGATCGTCGCCGGGGCTGTGCTCCAGCTGGAACAGCACCTTGAGGGCCAGCTCACGGGCGCGATGTCGTGGACCGGCCACCCAACCCCCCGGCGCCTCAGCGCGCGAACGCGATGCTGGAGACGAAGACGTTCACCTCGGCCACCTCGAGCGCCAGCATCCGGTGCACGACATCGATGACGTTGTCCTGGACCCGCTCGGCCACGTCGCGCAGGATCGCCGTGGCCTCTACCGTGAGGAAGACCTCGAGGTGGATCTTGCGATCAGCATCCAGGACCACGCGCACGCCTCGGTGAGCCGTCTCGCGCTTGATCCAGACGCCGAAATGGCGGGCGCTGGCCTCGTCCAGTCCGGCGACCCCCTCCACCTCGCGGGCCGCCATGGCGGTGATGCTGGCGATGACCTCGTTGGCGACGCGGACGCTGCCAGCCGGCTCAGCGTGCTCCATGGTGTCGATGTTAGATCCTCTCCATATTGTTGCTCGCGCCGGTTTCGACGCGGGCGCGGGCGCCCTGGGTCACGAGCATGCCGGCTCCAACGTCACTCACCTCGATCGACCAGGAAATCCATTGCCATCAGATAGCCACGCGGTCCCAGGCCCTGTATGACGCCGACCGCGGCTGCGGCCGTCACATCCTGCGTCCGGAAACCCTCCGCCCGCGCATGCAGGTTGGAGAGGTGCACCTCGACCACCGGGGGGCCCAGAGACCGCAGACAATCGTAGAGCGCGTACGAGTAGTGGGTCAGCGCACCCGGGTTGAGCACGATGCCGGACGCGGCGGGCGCCTCCCGCTGCAGGAAGTCCAGGATGGCCCCCTCCGAGTTCGACTGGAAGCACGTGACCTCGCAGCCCAGGTCGGCGGCGCGGCGGCGAATCATGGTCTCGATGTCGGCCAGCGTGGTGGTGCCGTAGACGTCCGGCTCGCGCGCGCCGAGCAGGTTCAGGTTGGGCCCGTTGACGACGAGGAGGCGCTTCATCGCAGGGCGGTCACGCTAACAGAGAGCGCACGACGGCGCTGACCACCTCGTCCGGCACCTCGACGCCGACCTGGGCCCGGCCCATCTCGCGAGGCAGGACCCACCGAACCGTGCCCGCCCGCGACTTCTTGTCGCGCGGGACCGCCGCCAGCACCGCGTCCGCCGTGACGCTGGGCAGCTGGCCGGGCAGCGCGAACGCCTCCAGCAATGCATCCTGGGCGGCGACCAGGCCGGGCGGGCAGCGTCCGAGCGCTGCCGCGATCCGCGCCGCCGCCTCCATGCCGAGCGCGACCGCCCTGCCGTGCGCCGCGGCGTAGCCGGAGGCGCTCTCCACGGCATGGCCGACCGTGTGGCCGTAGTTGAGGATCTGCCGCGGGCCGCCCTCCCGCTCGTCCGCGGCCACCACCTTCGCCTTCAGCTCCACGCATCGCGCGATCACCGGCTCCAGAGCCACCGACGAGCGGGCCAGCAGCGCGTCCCGGTCCGCCTCCAGGCGCTCACCCAGCTCACGGTCCATCGCCACCGCGTACTTCACGATCTCGCCGAAGGCCGCCAGGTACTCGCTCTCCGGCAGCGTCGACAGCACCGCGAGGTCGCTGACCACGGCCGCCGGCTGCCAGTAGGCGCCGATGGCGTTCTTGGTGCGCGCGCTGTTGACTCCCGTCTTGCCGCCCACGCTCGAGTCGACCATCGCGAGCAGGGTGGTGGGCACGTGCACGCACCGGACGCC
>DASYBH010000320.1:0-2774 GCA_036500885.1 Candidatus Dormiibacterota bacterium | reverse complement strand
CACCATCCTCGTCCTCGCGCCGCCACAGCTCGACCTCCTGCTGGGGCGGCCCGGGCTGGAGCGCTGCACATCCCTGCGCCGCGTCATCGCCGGCGGCGACGCGCTGCCGGCGACCCTGCGTGACCGGTTCCTGGCCCGGATGAAGGCCGAGCTGCACAACGCGTACGGGCCGACGGAGACGACCATCGGCATGACGTTCTGGGCCTGCACGCCGGTGCCCTGGGAGGGCAGCCTGCCCATCGGCGGTCCGATCCGGAACGTACGCACGTACGTGCTCGACCCGCGCCTGGAGGCGGTGCCGGTCGGCGTGCGCGGTGAGATCCACATCGGCGGGGTGGCCGTGACCAGGGGCTACCTGGGACGCCCCGACCTGACCGCCGAGCGCTTCCTCCCCGACCCCCACTCGCCCCGGCCGGGAGCCAGGATGTACCGTTCCGGTGACCTGGGCCGCTGGCTGCCGGGCGGCTCCCTGCAATGCCTCGGCCGCGTGGACGACCAGGTCAAGCTGCGCGGGGTCCGCATCGAGCCGCAGGAGGTCGTGGCCCGCCTGAACCGGCACCCCGCGGTCCGGGAGAGCTTTGTCTGCGTCCGCGAGCTCGGCGCCGGGGACGACCGGCTGGTGGCCTATGTGGTGCCTCGCGACCCGGCCGCCCCGCCCAGCTGGCCGGACGTCCGCGCCTTCCTCGCCGGGTGGCTGCCGCGGCACCTGGTCCCGGCCGCCATGGTCCTGCTGCCCGACCTGCCGCTGCGCGCGACCGGCAAGGTGGACCGGGCGGCGCTCCCGCCGCCCGTCGCCGAGCCGGTCGAGGCCGTGCCCGACGCCCCGCCCCGGACCGAGCTGGAGCGGGCCATCGCCGCCGCGTGGCGAGACGTGCTGCAAGCCGACCTCGTCCGCCGTGACGACAACTTCTTCGACCTGGGCGGCCACTCGCTGCTGCTGGTCCGGGTCCACGACCGGCTGCGGGCCGAGCTGGACCCGGAGCTGAGCTTGCTGGACCTGTTCCAGCACCCGACCGTCGCCGGCCTGGCCGCCCACGTGGGGGGCCGCCGGCCGCCGGCCCCCGGTCCGGCCCGCGGGTACGAGGCCGGCCGGCGCCAGCGCGAGGCGCTGCGGCGGGCGGCCGCCGCGAGGAGGGGTGGAGATGGCGCCTGACGATCCGGTCGAGCAGATCGCCGTGGTGGGGATGGCCTGCCGCCTGCCGGGGGCGCCCGACCTCGACGCCTTCTGGCGCAACCTGCGGGCGGGCGTCGAATCGATCACCAGCTTCAGTGCCGGGGAGCTGCGAGCGGCGGGCGTCCCGGCCGAGCTGGTGGACGACCCCCGGTACGTTCGGGCACGGGGGGCGCTGCGCGACATCGAGCTGTTCGACGCCGGCTTCTTCGGCTACGCGGCGCGTGAGGCGGCCATCGTCGACCCCCAGCAGCGGCTGTTCCTGGAGTGCGCGTGGGAGGCGCTCGAGCACGCCGGCCACGACTCCCACCGCTTCGACGGCCGGATCGGCGTCTTCGGCGGGGTCGGCGCGACCGGCTACCTGCTCCGGAACCTCCGTGCTCGGCCCTCCCTGGACGGCTTCCTGGTCGAGATCGGGAACGACAAGGACTACCTCGCGACCCGCGTGGCCTACAAGCTCGACCTGCGGGGTATGAGCGCGACCGTGCAGACCGCCTGCTCGACCTCGCTCGTGGCCGTGCACCTGGCCTGCCAGACGCTGCTCGCGTACCAGTGCGACCTGGCCATGGCCGGCGGCTGCTCGCTCGCCGTTCCCTCCGTCGGCGGCTATCCGTACGAGCAGGACGGCATCCTCTCGCCGGACGGCCACTGCCGCTCCTACGACGCGGACGGCAAGGGCACGGTGCCTGGCAGCGGGGCCGGCGTGGTGGTGCTGCGGCGGCTGTCCGACGCCCGGGAGCGGGGCGACACGGTGTGGGCGACGATCCGGGGCGCCGCCGTGAACAACGACGGCGCCGCCAGGATCGGCTACACCGCGCCCAGCGTCGAGGGCCAGGCGGAGGTCATCGCCGAGGCGCTGGGCGCGGCCGGCGTGGAGCCGGGCGACATCGGCTACGTCGAGGGCCACGGCACGGCCACGCGGCTGGGCGACCCGATCGAGATCCGGGCGCTGGGCCAGGTCTTCGGCCCGCGGGGACCGGACGGGCCGACCATCGCCCTCGGCTCGGTCAAGAGCAACGTCGGTCATCTCGACACCGCGGCCGGCGTGGCCGGGCTGATCAAGACAGTGCTGGCCCTGCACCACCGCGAGATCCCGCCCAGCCTCCACTTCGAGCGGCCCAACCCCGTGTCCGACCTGGACAGGACCCCCTTCTTCGTGAACACGCGGCTGCGAGAGTGGCCGCGGGGCTCGGCGCCCCGGCGAGCCGGTGTGAGCTCCTTCGGGATCGGCGGCACGAACGCGCACGTGGTGCTCGAGGAGGCGACGCCGGCGACCGGCCTGCCGGCCGGCCAGGGCCCATGGCTGCTGCCGCTCTCGGCGCGGACAGGCCCGGCGCTGGACCGGGCGGCGGCCAACCTGGCCCGGCACCTGCGCGAGCGCCCGGAGCTGGCGCTGGCCGACGTCGCGCACACGCTGCAGCTCGGCCGCCGGCAGTTCGAGCAGCGGGCGGTGGTGGTCGCCGGCGACCGCGAGGGGGCGGCCGCCGCGCTGGCTGGCGAGGCGCCAGGGCTGCGCCGGGGCCACGCCGCCGGCGAGCCGCCGGTGACGTTCCTGTTCCCGGGTCAGGGCGCCCAGCACGTGGGCATGGGCCGGGGCCTCTAC
>DASYBH010000319.1:0-5641 GCA_036500885.1 Candidatus Dormiibacterota bacterium | reverse complement strand
GACGGCAGCGCCGCCGGCGACCGGGCGTCACGGTCGTCGTCGGTGGTCCCCGACGAGCTCCCGTCGCGCCGGTCCGACCGGCCGCTCCCGCTGCCGGGGCCGTTCCGGTCGACAGACTCGGCTTGGCTCCTCCCCGCCCGGAGTGAGGCCGGCGCCACGATCGGCACGGCGATCGCTCCCGACGGCGGGGCGCCCAGGCGGTGACGCTTCGTGCTCGAGACGTCAGGGGCGTCTGTCCCGATGTCCCGGACGATGATCGGCCCGGCGATCAGGCCGGTCGACTGGTCGCCGCTGCCGTCCACCGACGTCCCGCTGGTGTTCGAGCTCGACCGCTGTACGCGCCCGTGGTCGTCGTCGTTCGAGGCCATGGCGCCGGTGGAGCCGATGGCGAGAGCGGCGGCCACGCTGACACCGGCCACCATCAGTGAACGCCAGCACACCAGCCGGCGCACGGACTCGTGGATCGAGCAGGAATGCCCTGACTCGCCCTCCACATGGGCTACGTGCGAAACCATGCCGAAGCAGAACCTCCTGAATCGAAGGGGAGGCCAAGCCGGAGGGGGCGATCAGCCCGGCCCGCGCCGGGCCACGCACGACAGGTCGCGCATGCAGAGCTCGATCTCATGGAGATCAAGAGTTCCGTGAATCCCTCACAATCCAGGGCCATGCGAGCCCTGATCCTCTCCAACAGCCGCGGCAGACCATAGCGGGTGGGACGAGCCAGGGTCAAGATCCGCGCTGGGATGGGCGGCCGGCTGCTCGCCGGCATCCACCGCGTACACGCCCCCCGGAACATCGCCGCGCTGCGTCGGAAGACACCGGCGCCGGCGGTGGTGCTGGTGCCCACCCGCACCGCCGACAGCCTGGCCTGGATGCGGCCCGACCTCCTGGTCAGGTTGGTGCCCCTCACCGGGGTGGTCGCGCTCGTGTGGCTGGTGTGGCGGCCGCGCTGGCTGGGCATGGGCCCCGGCCGGCTCGACGTGCAGCTCGCGTTCGGGCTGCCCGGCGCTGTCGTCTTCTTCGCCGCCTCCTGCCTGCTGCAGACCGCGCTCGCGCCGGTCCGCGGCAGCCTGAAGGTCCCGGCGTCGAGGGCCGACGCGGCGCTCCAGGGCGGCTACTACGCGCTGAACGCCCCCATCGAGGAGGCGTTCTTCCGGGGCCTGCTCCAGGGCGGCCTCGCCACGGTGGCCGGGCCGGGCGCCGGCCTCCTCGCGGGCACCGTGCCCTACGTGCTGTACCACCGGCTGGGCGGCTGGGCCTGGATCGACGTCATGGCGACGATGCTCGTCGGCCTGCCGGTCGCCCTGGCCTACTGGCTGCTGCCCGGACCACCCTCACTCCTCGGCGTGACCCTGGTCCACATCGGCGCCACCTGCGGCTACCTGGGCCCCGGCCCGTGGCTGCTGCGGAAGCTGAGGGCGTCGCGCTGAGATCGGTCCGTGCCCTGGTGGGCGAGGCCAGCGCGCGCACGCTGGCGCTGGCCGGCCTGGCCGCCTTCTTCGTCAGCTTCGACAGCGCGGTGCTGGTCCTGGCCCTGCCCGCCATCGCCGCCGACTTCAGGACGCCGGTGACGGAGCTCACGAGGGTCGGCTCCGCGCTCACGCTCGGCGCGGTGGCCGCCCTGCCCATCGCCATGCAGGCCGACCGGGTGGGCAGGCGCCGGCTGCTGGTGCTGTCGGTGGCCGGGTTCTCGCTGACCAACCTGGCGAGCGCGTGGTCGCCGTCCGTCGCCTGGCTGGCGGCCAGCCGGGTGGTGGCGGTCTGCTTCGAGACGGTGGCCGCCGGCACCGCCACCGCGCTCGTGATCGAGGAGGTCCGGCCGGGCCAGCGCGGGCTCGCGGTGGCCGGCCTCACGGTGGCGGCCGGCGCGGGCGCGGGCCTCACCACGGTCCTCTACCCGCTGCTCGCGCCGCACTGGCGGACGCTGTACCTGCTGGGCGGGGCGGGGCTGGCCGGCGCCGTCGTCCTGGCGCTGCTGCTGCCCGAGAGCCGGGCCTGGGCGGCGTCGGTGGGGGTCGAACGCCAGCCTCGCCTGCCGCTTCGGGTGCTGCTGGAGCCGCCCTGGCGGGCCCGCCTCGCGCTCGTCACGGCCGCCGCGGTGTTGGGCGCCCTGCTCTACTCGCCGGCCGGCCTGTTGTCGGCACTGTTCGGGAGCCGCGACCTCGGCCTGAGCCCGGCCCTGATCAGCGCGGTGATGCTGGTCTCCGGGCTGGCCTCCGTGCCGGCGTTCCTGGTGGGCGGGCGGCTGTCCGACCGGTTCGGGCGGCGCTGGCTGGGCGCGGGCCTCGGCACGCTGACCGCGCTGGCGACGGCGGCGACGTTCGCTGGCGGCCGGCCCGCCTACTGGGTCGGCAGCATGCTCTGGAGCATCCTCGCGAGCACCTCCGTGCCGGTGCTGGGCGCCTGGTACGGCGAGCTGTTCCCAACCCGAGCCCGCGCCACCTCCGAGTCGGTGAGCGCGCTGGCGGGCGCGGTCGGGGGCGCGACGGGCTTCCAGCTGGTCGGTCTTCTGCAGCCATGGCTGGGGCTGGGCCACGCGCTGGCGATCATCGCCACCGGCGCCCTGCTCGGCGCCGCACTCCTGTTGCTCCTGCCGGAAACGGGCGGCGAGCCGCTGAGCGCGTAGCGGTCGCCGGCTCCGCGCCCCCCAACCAGACCACCCACCCACTGGGGATCCGCTCAAAGGACGAAAGTGCTGCCGTCAGGGTGGAAGACGACTTCGCTCAGAATGCCGCGACCGCGGCCTCCACGCTCGAGTAGGGACGCAGCACGCGGTTCAGCGACGTCAGGTCGAGCACGAGCAGGACCTGCCGGTTCGCGCGGGCGACGCGCAGATCGCCGCCCGCCTGGCGAGCCACCCTGAGGCCCCCGATCACCGCCCCCAGACCCGTGCTGTCGACGAAGCTCACCTCGCCGAGGTCGACCACGAGGCGGCGGCTCGCGCCCGACTCGATGACCTGCTTCACCTGCTCGCGGAACGCGGGCGCGGAGGCCATGTCGAGGCGGCCCCTGGGAGCCAGGACGATCACCCGCCCACGCTCTGATTGCATGTCGATCCGCAAATGGTCCTCCTGACTACGACGTGGGCGCGGCGGTGCCGCCGGCGCCGCCGACATGCTAGGCGGGGTGCCTCGCGGGCCACAAGTTGGGAGTAGCGAGGCTCGCCCCTTCACTCCAGGAACCGGGCGAGCGTGCGCACCAGCAGGTGCACGTCCACCGGTTTGGCGATCCAGGCGGTGCAGCCGGCGTCCAGCGCGGCCTGCCGGTCCTCCGCCCGCGCGTGCGCGCTCAACGCGACCACCGGGATCGATGCCGTGGCCGGGTCGGCCCTGATCCGCCGGGTCAGCGCGAGGCCGTCCTGCCCGGGCAGGCTGACGTCCATCAGCACGACGGCCGGGCGCCGGCGGCGCATCAGCCGCGCCGCCTCCTCGGCGGACCGCGCGCCGACCACGTCGACCTCCAGATCCTCCAGCACGGCGGCCATCAGCTCGAGGTTGCTCTCCTCGTCCTCGACCACCATCACGCTGCGCGTCGCGGACCGGCCCGCCATCAGCGCACCTCCGACGCCCCCTGGACGGTGATCCCGCGGCGCGGCCGGTGGAGGTGCCGCGGGCGTTCGGCGCCGCCGCCCTTCACCATGGTCGCCTCCACCGGCCCGTGGCAAGCGCGCCGCCGTCGCCGGGCTGGCTCGCCTCCCCGAGCTGGTCGCCGGCGCCGGTATCCGCCGACGCGGCGCAGCGATGTTCCGGGGGGCGCGTACGCGGTGGATACCGGCGAGTGACCGGCAGCTCCAGGAAGAAGCGGCTTCCGCGGTCCAGCTCGCTCGTCACCCACACCCGCCCCCCGTGCAGCTCGGCGATCCGCCGGGTCAGCGCCAGGCCGAGCCCGGTCCCTCGCCCGTCGGGGACGCCGGCGACCTGCCAGAACTCCTCGAAGATGTGCTCCTGGTCCTCCCTGGCGATGCCGATGCCAGTGTCGGAGACCGAGAGGACGGCCCGGCCCTCCTCGCGCCACGCCTCGACGGCGACGCACCCTCCCGCCGGCGTGAACTTGATCGCGTTCGAGAGCAGGTTGAGCAGCATCTGGCGCACCTTGTCCTCGTCGGCCACGATGGCGAGTCGAGCGGGGAGGCGCGACGTCAGCTCGATGCCGGCCCTGGCGGCCAGGGGCTCGACCGACGAGAGCACCCCGGCCGCGACCCCGGCGAGGTCGAAGGTCGTGGTGCGCAGCTCGATCTGGCCCGACTCGACCCTGGCCAGGTCGAGGATGTCGTTGATCAGACCGAGCAGGTGCTTGCCGTTGTTGTTGATGTGGCGCAGGAAGCTCGCGCGCTTGAGCGGGTCGACGCTCCCCTCGCCCCGGTCGAGCAGCAGCTCCGAGAAGCCCAGGATGGCGTTGAGCGGCGTTCGCAGCTCGTGGCTCATGCTCGCCAGGAAGTCGTTCTTGTGGCGGCTGGCCCGGTCGAGCGCCTCGTTGAGCCGCTCCAGCGTGCGCGCCTGCCGCATCTTCTCCGCCGCGACCGCGTTGGCGAGGAAGAGCCGGTGCGCGGACTCGCGCCGCCACGCGGCGAGTGCCTGGGCGAGCTGGCCCAGCTCGTCCTCGCGGGCCAGGCCGGGGATCTCCGACGCCGCACCGCGACTGATGGCCCTCGCGGTCTCTACGAGCCGGTCGATCGGCCGGAGGATGGAGCGCACCACGTGCCACCAGAGCATCAGGAGCAGCGCCAGCAGCAGGCAGCCCAGCGCCGGGATCCCGACCCCCAGGACGACCCACCGGTCCCGTCCGGTGGCCACCGCCGCCGGGGCCGCGTGATCCAGCGTCGCTCCGAGCTCGGCCTCCCTGAACCCGACCACCGCGAAGAGGGCGTCGCCGTGCCCCAGGTCGGCCGGCACGGCGGGGGCCGTCACATCGCCGGCCCAACCCTGCCACTCCCGCACCGCAGTCCGCAGAGGCGCGTCGTCGACACCGGCCCGGCCTGTCAGGCCCCGGAGCGCATCCTCGCGCCGCGCGACCAGCGCCACGCTCGCGCGGTAGTCGCCCAGGTGCCGCGGGTCGGGCGCGAGCAGGTACGCCTGCACCGCGCTGCGCTCCCCGGCGACGGCCAGCGCGTACGCGTCCAGGCCGAGCTGAGCGGAGCGGTCCCCGGCCGTGCTGGTCAGCGCGTCCCGGCCGAGACTGGCGGCGGCGAACACCTCGGACAGCAGCCCGCTGACGGCGACGGCCGCGGCCAGCACCAGCACCGAGACCCGGTCACGCAGCCCCAGGCCGCGCATACCACCTCGCCCCGCGGAGGCCGGCCCGCTCTCCGGCCCGCCGGCCCGCGGCCGGTCGGCAGGCCTGTCCGCCCGCCCAGCAGACGCCGCGTCCCCGCTGTCCATGCTCGTCCCCGTTACCGCCGAACCTTAGAGGGTGCGCGAATAGGCATCGGCGGATATCTGTCTATCCGCGCACCCTCCTATTCCACTTCCGAGCGTGATCGCGGCCGGGCGAAAAACGCAAATCCAGCGATCAGGCTCTCGGGATGGACGACCTCCGGGAAGGCACGTCCCGCGATGGCATCAGGTTCGCAGGCCCCGCGAGCCGATCAGCGCCGCCGCCGACCCGAGCGCGACGCCGCCCAGCAGCACCCGGCCGGCGAAGG
>DASYBH010000318.1:0-6625 GCA_036500885.1 Candidatus Dormiibacterota bacterium | reverse complement strand
AATGACGCCCTGCTGTCGGGCCCACTCGGCGAGGTCGCGCACCGAGTGGCAACGCGTTGGGGGATGGGCACGTGGTGGGATTCGGGTCGCGCGTGTTCGGGCGCCGCTGGCGCACCAGTCGTCGTCTGATCGGGATCGGTGGGCTGGCGCTCCTGTCGTCAGCGCTGCTGGGGGCCGCTCCGCCGGCCGCCATGCGGGTCCCCACCCCGAAGCCGTGGCAGCCGGCTGCCCTGCAGGTCACGCCGTCGGTCCCGGGCCGGGACGCTGGCGCGGCCCCGGCCGGCCGTCGCCAGCTCGCGCAGGGGGTCCCGGCGAAGCCGTACGCGCCCCCGAAGGTCTCCTGGCCGTCGGGCAGCGCGAGGACCGCCCTCACGGCGGCGCCCTCGCGCGTGGGCACGCTGCCGGTCACGCTCGCCTCGGCGGACGCGACGGCCGGGGCCGCGAGCTCGGCGGCGGTCTCGTTCGCCTCCCGCGACGCCGCCGCGAAGGCCGGTGTCAGCGGGGTGCTGTTCACGGTCCAGCGAGGCGACGGCCTGAGCACGCCGACGACGCTCGACGTGGCGCTGAGCTACGCCTCGTTCGCGGCGGCCTACGGGGGCGGCTATGCCAACCGGCTGGGGCTGGTGACGATGCCGGCGTGCGCGCTGACCACGCCCGAGGTCGCGGCCTGCCGGGTGCAGACGCCGCTGCCGACCGCCAACGACACAGGGACGGGGACGCTGACCGCGCGCCTGCCGGTCGCGGTGGCGGCGCAGACCGCCAGCACGGCCGGTGACGGCGGGCCGGCCACCGCCCGGCTCATGGCCGCGTCGTCCGCCGCCGCGACGGTGGTCGCGACGTCGTCCTCCACGAGCGGAGGCGTGGGCACGTACGCCGCCACCTCACTCTCCCCCGCCGGTCAGTGGTCTGCCGGAGGCAGCTCCGGCGCCTTCACCTACACGTACCCGATCCAGCTCCCGCCCGCACCGGGCACGCCGGGGCCGGCCGTCACGCTGACGTACGACTCCAGGACCGTGGACGGACGCACCTCGGCGACCAACGCGCAGGCGTCGTGGATCGGCGACGGCTGGGACTACACGCCCAGCTTCATCGAACGCTCCTACCTGCCCTGCGCACAGGACGGCATCAGCAACTCGGGCGACCTGTGCTGGGGCGGCAACCAGGTCTCGCTCTCGCTCGGAGCGGACTCCACGCCCCTGGTCCGTGACGACTCGAGCGGCACCTGGAGGCCGCAGAACGACGACGGCACCAGGGTCATCGCCCTGACCGGCGCGAGCAACGGCGCCTGGCAGGGCGAGGCCTGGGAGGTCATCACGCCCGACGGGACGCAGCACTACTTCGGCCAGAACCACCTGCCCACCACCACCTCCACCGGAGCGGCCACGCAGTCGGCCTGGACCGAGCCGGTCTACTGCCCCACGTCGGGCGACGGCCCGCCCGGCCACACCTGCTACGACTCCACCGACGGCACGAACTCGTTCGTCGCCAACATGGCCTGGCGCTGGAACCTGGACTACGTGGTGGACCCCCACGGCAACCTCCAGACCTACACCTGGGTGCCGGAGACGAACTACTACAACCGCGGCTTCGGCCAGGGCAACGGCACCGGGACGAACACCATCTACACCCGCGGCGGCTCCCTGCAGTCGATCGCGTACGGCTACCGCCTGTCGGACGCCATCGCCGGCGGCAAGCCGCTGGACGAGGTCGACTTCGGCGTGTCCGAGCGCTGCCTGACCACCTCGACCTTCACCGACTGCTCGTACGCCAACCTGAAGTCGACCACGGCCTCGAACTGGCCCGACGTGCCCTTCGACCAGATCTGCGCCACGCAGTCGGGGACGTGCGCGACCTACAGCCCGGCCTTCTTCACCACGAAGCGCCTGACCTCCATCACCACCAGGGTGCTGGTCGGCTCCGCCTACGACACCGTCGACACCTACACCCTGGCCCAGATGTTCCCCGCGCCCCAGGCCGGGGTCGTCTCCCTGACCTCGGGGGTGTCGGCCACCCACCAGGGCGACGGCACGGCTGCGGTGATGTGGCTCACCTCCATCCAGCACACCGGCAGCGACACGCTGGGCGGGGGCTCGACGGCCTCGCTGCCGGCGGAGACGTTCGTCGCGGACGAGATGCCCAACCGGGTCGACGGCGCCATCACCGGCGCGGCCGCGCTCTACCGGCCGCGGATGGACTCCATCGCCACCGAGTCCGGCGCCCAGATCGTGGTCTCGTACGCCACGCCCCAGTGCTCGCGCGTGAACAACGTCATGCCGGCGAGCGAGGACTCGAACACCATGAGCTGCTTCCCGATGTTCTGGGTCCCGACCGCCGGCAGCAGCGAGGTCGAGGACTGGTTCAACACCTACCCGGTCACGATGGTGACCGTCAACGACCTGGTCGCGCCCGCGGCCTGGTCCGAGGCGCGGGTCACCTCCTACGCGTACTCGGGCATCGCCTGGCACCGCGACGACTCACCGCTCACCAAGTCGTCCCGGCGCACCTGGGGCCAGTTCCGCGGCTATCGCAACGTGACCGTCACGACCGGGGCGGCGTCGGTCCAGTCGGTGCCCACGCAGGCGGTCACGACCTACATGCAGGGCATGGACGGCGACCACCTCAAGAGCGGCGCCGTGCGCTCGGTCAGCATCTCCGACACGGTCGGCGACACCTTCACCGACTCGGCCTGGCTGGCGGGCGACGTGCTCGAGAAGCAGGACCTGCTCGGCGCGGGCGGCGCGGCGCACGTGAAGCACGTGAGCGGGCCGTGGACGTACTCCTCCACCGCCACCGAGTCGCAGGCCAGCTCGATGCCGGCGCTGGTGGCCCGCATGATGGCGACGGACGAGACGCGCAAATACCAGCTCTGGCACGACGGCTCGTGGAAGAAGACCGCGACCGACACGACGTACGACGACTCCGGCAGGGTCTCGACCGCTGACGAGAAGGGCGACGGCACGCCGGCGGTCCCTGAGGTGTGCACCGCCACCTCGTACGCGCAGGACACCGCCCGCAACATGCTCGCGTACCCGGACCGGGCCACCGCCATCCAGGGCGCCTGCGGCACGACCGCGACCACCGCCAACACGGTGTCCGACAAGCGGACCTTCTACGACTCCTCCGGCACGCTGGGCGCGCTGAGCGGGTCCGGGGACGTGACCAAGGTCGATGCGGTGGACTCCTACCCCTCCGCCGGCAGCCCGTCCTACGTCACCCAGCGCACGACCGCTGTGGACGTCTACGGCCGCGTCACCTCGAGCACCGACGCCGACGGGCACATCACCACCACGTCCTATTCGGCTCCGGGGGCCTCGCCGGACACCGTGACGGTGAAGAACCCCATGGGCTGGTCCAGCGTCATCACCCTCGACCCGGGGCGGAAGCTGCCGGTCTCGGTGAGCGACGTCAACGGCGAGCTGACCACCAGGACGTACGACGGGCTCGGCCGCCTGAGCGCGGCGTGGAGCCCGCTGCACTCGCAGTCCGCCGGCGCGAGCCCGGACGCGAAGTTCGCCTACGCGGTCAGCAGCTCCGCTCCGACGACGGTGACCTCCTCGACGCTCCGCGAGGACGGGCTCTACAACAACGAGATCGAGATCTACGATGGCCAGCTCCGCCTCGTCCAGGACCAGAACGTCACCAGGAGCGGCGCCACCGGCCGGCTGCTGATCGACACCCACTACAACTCCCTCGGTCAGAGCGTCAAGACCACCAGCCCGTACTACGACTCGTCCACCAATCCCACGACAAAGCTCTTCGTCGCCGCCAACGACTCGGCCATCCCCGCGGAGACCGAGCCCTTCTGGGACGGCCTCGGGCGCGAGGTCAGGTCGCTCTTCGTGGCGGACGGCGTCAACCAGTGGTCGACCGTCACCGCCTATCGCGGCATGGACCAGACCGACGTCACCCCGCCCGCCGGCGGCACCGCGACCTCCACGTTCGAGGACGCGGTCGGACGAAAGGTCGCGTCGTGGAGGTACGCCAACGCGGCCGCGCCCACCGGCCAGGCCTCGGATGCTGTCGTCACCACCTTCACCCACACGCCGTCGGGAAAGACGAGCGCGGTCCAGGACGCGGCCGGGAACGCCTGGCGGTTCGACTACGACCTGCACGACCGGCAGACGTCGATGGCCGACCCGGGCGCCGGCCCCACGACGACGACCTACTCGGCCGGCGGCGAGGTCCTCTCGACCACGGACGCCCGCGGCGTTCGGCTCTCGTTCACGTACGACGCCCTGGCACGCAAGACCGGCGAGTACGACACCACCGGCGGCGCCGCCGCGGGGCCTTCCAACCAGCTCGCGGCCTTCACGTACGACACCCTCGCCAAGGGCCAACCCACCTCCGAGATCCGATACGCGAACGGCGCGTCGGACGCGAGCCACACCTACACCGACACGACCCTCGGCTACAACGCCCTCTACCAGCCCACCGGGTCCAGCGTGACCATTCCCTCCGCCGAGGGCGCCCTTGCGGCCACCTACCAGGCCACCGCCCAGTACTCCTCCGTCACCTCCCTGCTCGCCGGCAGGAGCTTCGTCGCCGAGGGCGGCCTCCCCAGGGAGCAGGTCAACTACTCCTACAACCTGTCCGGATCGCTGTCCGGGTTCGGCGGCACCTTCACCTATCTCAACACCGCCTCCTACGACGCCCAGGGCCACGTGCTCCAGACCAACTTCGGGATCAACGGCAAGCAGCTCGCGCGCACCGAGACCTACGATCTGCCCACGGGCCGCATGCTCACCCAGAGCGACGCCCTGCAGACCCTCTCCAGCGCCCTCGACACCACCTCGTTCACGTACTCGCAGTCGGGGCTCACCAGCTCCGTCTCCACGGGCCAGAACGGAGCGGCGACCGCCGACACCCAGTGCTTCACCTATGACCACCAGGAGCGCCTGACCAGCGCGTGGACCGACACCGGGGGCGTCAACTCACCCGCCGGCGGGCAGGTCATGGGCATCGGCGGCTGCAACGACGCCTCGCCGGTCGCCGGCAAGGTGACCGGCGGGCCGGCGCCCTACTGGGAGTCCTTCGCGTACGACGCGATCGGCAACCGGGTCTCGGCGATCAACCACGACACCTCGGTGAGCAGCACCGCCAGAGACGTCACCCAGACCATGACCTTCAACGGCTACGACGCCGCCACCGGCGTCAACACCGCGGCCAGCCACCCGGCCGCGGTCCAGTCGCTCACCACCAGGAGCGCCGCCGCGACGACCACGAGCGCCTACACCTACGACCCGGCCGGCAACACCATGGGCCGCGCCGGCCAGTCCTTCACCTACGACGCCGAGGGGCACACCCAGAGCGTCACCGACACCGCCACCAGCGCCACCAGCGCGTACCTCTACGCGGCCGCCGGCAGCCTGCTCATCCAGCGCGATCCCGCCAGCAGCCAGGTGATCCTCTACCTCCCATGGGGCGAGGAGATCCATCTCAACGGCACGACGGTGTCCGGGCTGCGCTACCACACCGCCAGCCCGGACGGCATCGCCCTGGTCCGCTCCTCGGCCGGCACGCTCACGTACGAGCTGACGGACTCGCGCAACACCGCCGTGACCAGCGTGGACGCCGGCAGCCTGGCCGTCACCCGCCGCCACCTGGACCCCTACGGCAGCTCCCGCGGCCCGGTGCCGGCGAGCTGGCCCGACCAGCACGGCTACCTGAACAAGCCCGCCGACCCGTCCAGCGGGCTGAGCCTGCTCGGCGCCCGGCAGTACGACCCCCTCACGGGCCGCTTCCTCTCGGTCGACCCTGTCCTGATCAGCGGTGACCCGGCGCAGATGAACGGCTACGTCTACGCCAACGACAACCCTGTGTACTACTCGGACCCCAGCGGGCTGACCAGGTGCGACGCCGGCATCTGCCCCCAGCCGTGCCAGGTCTATCACAACTGCGGCCAGGGCGGCGGCGGCGGGTCGCCCACGCCCAGCAGCGGCGGCGGCGGGTCGCCCACGCCCAGTAGCGGCGGCGGCGGCGGGTCGCCCACGCCCAGCAGCGGCGGTGGCGGCGGCTACAACGGTTACACTTGCGGGCGGTTCGGCCTCGGCTGCGGTGGCTACACTCCCAGTCCTGCACCGGCGGCCCCGTCTGGCGGCGGGGGGTTCTTCGGCTTCCTGTGGCAGCACATCGTGAAGCCGGTCGCGCGGGTTCTCTACCACGCATCGGGAGCCTCCGACATCGTGGGCTGCGCAATGCACCCGACCTTGGCTGGCTGCGGCATGGCGCTGATCGACATCGGAAGCTACGCCCTGGGGGGGCTTGGCGGGAGGCTCGTCACGTCCCTGGCCGAACGGGCCATCGCAAAGAGTGTGACCAGCACCGCGGTGCGCATCGCGGGGCAGTCTGTCGGCAAGGGGGCGAGCGTCGCGTCCGGGATGGCAAGGGCTGTCCGCAGCTACACCACGGCAACCCGTGCGAAGAACGCGCTGGCGAGCTCGTTGTTGACGGTTGACCTGCTCCGCGGCGGCGCCGATGTCGCGAACGCGTTTTTCCACAGACCTGAGGAGGTTGCCGCGGTCTTCCGCGATGCCAATCGGGTGGCATGGGAGGGGATGCTCCAGTCTTCGGAGGACTTCTACCGCGAGGCGGCCGCACGCAGGGCAGAGCTGTCCCAAATCGGGTT
>DASYBH010000317.1:0-11814 GCA_036500885.1 Candidatus Dormiibacterota bacterium | reverse complement strand
CATGTTCCGCGGTGAGCGCCCAGAGCGCACAGGCGTGGTCTGGGCTGGGAGCGTCGGGAGCCGCACCGTACCCTCCGTGCGTCTTCGTGTCCTCCGTGCCTCCGTGCTTCAACAACTCAGACCAGATCGCACGCCCCAACCCATTCCGGACAGAACTTCACGAGATCTGCTCAGGAACCCCGGCGAGCGCGGCTGAAGAGGTTGACCACCGCCGAGATGCTCAGCGCGAGGTAGAGCAGGCCGATGATGACGAGTCCGGTCTCCATTTGACCGCAAATGATAATGGGCCTCAGGCCCGCTTCACGACCACCGTGCGGGTGGCGGCCGGGCCGCTTCCCTGTGTCGTGATCAGGTAGGTGTGCTGCGGCTCGGAGCACGCGAACGGCAGGTCCGCCGATCCGCTGGCCGGGTAGTCGGCGAACTTGCCGGGGCCGTCGATCGAGATCGTCACCCCCGTGGTCGAGGTGGTGGTCCACGTGAGGTGCACCCGGGTGCCCGGTGTGGCGTTGGGGTCGCACCTGAACGTCGAGGGCGCGCCGAACGAGACGATCGTCTGACCCTGCGGCGCCTGCGCCGTGGGCGTGGGCGTCGGCGCGGCGGTCGCCCGCGCCGCCGGCGTCGGAGTGGCCGCCACGGATGTCGGGGTCGGGGCAGAGGTCGATGCCGCCGCCGGCGTTGCGGCCGCCTCGGCCGCCTGGGGCTGCGCCCTGGCGGCCGAGGCCGGCGCCAGGTTCCGCCCGGTGATCCTCGCGAGCAGGACGACGGCGCCGAGCAGCACGAGCAGCACGACGGCGGCGGCGATCAGCAGGGCCCGGCGCGACGACATCCGCGCCAGTATTCAGCACGCGGCACGCCCAGGTCCCTGGGGAATGTGTCCCGGCGGCAGGTACGATACGAACCCGTGAACGTGCGCAGCGAAGGCCGGGCGGCGGTCTTCAGGGAGCCGATCGGCCCGCGGGGGGTGGTCGTCGAGGAGCGGGAGCGGACGCCCGTCCGCGACGGCGAGGTCGCGATCGCGATTCGCTCGGCCGCGCTCAACCACCTCGACCTGTGGCTGGTCTCGGGAGCCCAGCGCGTGGCGCCGCCCCGCGTCATCTGCGCCGACGGCGCCGGCGTGGTAGCCGAGTCCGGCGACAGCCGCTGGGGGCCGGGCGACGAGGTCGTCATCTACCCCGTCGCCTGCTGCTGGAAGTGCGACGCCTGCCGCGCGGGGCAGCAGGTCCTGTGCCAGCGGTTCGGCATCCTCGGCGAGCACACGGACGGCACGGCGTGCGAGCTGCTTCACGTCCCGGCCCAGAACGTCTTCCCGAAGCCGGCCTCGCTCTCCTGGGAGGAGACGGCCGCCTTCCCGCTGACGTTCCTGACCGCCTGGCGGATGATCGTGACCCGCGCCAGGCTGGAGGCCGGCCAGACGATGCTGGTGGTCGGCGCGGGCGCCGGCGTCGCGGCGGCCGCGATCGCCATCGGCCGCCATCTGGGGGCGCGCGTGCTGGCGACCAGCCGGAGCGAGGCCAAGCGGCAGCGGGCGCTGGAGCTGGGGGCGGACGCGGCCTTCGACTCGGCCGGCTTCTCCAGGGCGGTGCGCGAGGCCAGCGGCGGCGGCGTGGACGTCGTGTTCGAGCACGTGGGACCGGCCACGCTGGACGAGTCGATCCGCTCGATCAAGCGCGGCGGCCGGATCGCCTTCTGCGGGTCCACCTCGGGCGTGAAGGCGGAGGTCACCATGCCGCGCCTGTTCCTCGGTCAGGTCGACCTGCTGGGCTCGACGATGGGGAACGCCGGCGAGTTCGAGGCTGTGCTGGACGCGGTGCACGCGGGCCTGCGGCCCGTGGTCGACTCCACGTACCCGCTGCGGGACGTGGTCGGGGCGCTGGAGCGGCTGGACCATGCGGAGCAGTTCGGCAAGGTCACCCTCCGGCTGGAGAGCCCGGACTGAGCGACCGGCCGCGCATCCTCCTGACCAACGACGACGGGATCACGTCGCCCGGGCTGCACGCGCTCTACGACGAGCTGATCCAGCTCGGCGACGTCACGGTGGTCGCGCCGGACGCGGAGCGCTCCGCGATCGGGCACGCCATCACCACCCAGGTGCCGCTTCGCCTCAAGGAGTTCTGGCGCGGCGAGCGGCTGATGGGCTACGCCAGCAACGGCACCCCCGCCGACTGCGTGAAGATCGCCTTCGGCGTCGTGTTCGAGCGGCGGCCGGACCTGGTCGTGTCGGGCATCAACCTCGGCCCCAATGCCGCCACCAACGTCATCTACTCGGGCACGGTGTCGGCCGCCACCGAGGCGCGCATCCTCGGCGTCCCCTCCATCGCGATCTCGCTGGGCACGTTCCAGGACCCGCAATGGTCGTACGCGGCGGCGCTGGGCCGTCGCATCGGAGCCCAGGTGCTGGAGCATGGGCTGCCGCCCAAGGTGCTGCTGAACGTCAACGTTCCCAACCTGCCGCGGGACGAGATCAAGGGGATCATCGTCACCCGCCAGGGCGACTCGTACTTCAAGGAGGGCTTCGCGCTGCGGGACGACCCGCGCGGACAGCCCTACTACTGGCTGCAGGGGACGTCGCGCACGCCCGACGAGGACCCTGAGTCCGACTCGTGGGCGCTGGAGAACGGCTACGTGTCGGTCACCCCGGTCACATTCGACCTGACCGCCCATGCCCAGCGTCAGGCCCTCGAGGCCTGGCACTGGTCGGTGTAGCGCCAGGAGGGAGGGCGTCCGCCCCCCTACCCTCCCCCTCAGAGGGGGAGGGAGTCGTGTGCCGTGCGAACGATCGCGATCAGCGGACGTCCAGGATCGTCACGCTGCGCAGGCCGCCCGGGGCCCGGACGTCCACGCGATCGCCGGGACAGTGGCCGAGCAGCGCCCGGCCGAGCGGGCTCTCGTCGCAGATCAGCCCTGCGTCGACGTCGCTCTCCTCCGGGCCGACGATCGTGAACTCGGTCTCACCGTCCGTCTCCCGCAGGCGGACGCGCGAACCGATCTGGATGAGGGGGGTGGTGGTCACCATGCCGTAATTGACGAACAGGACGCTCGATGTGATCGGCTCACGGCCGATTCCGAAACTCAGAAAAGGCCCCGGGCGGCCGTAAACGAGGGCTTTGCCCGAGTGTGTGAGTGCATCTTCCCGAGATCACCCAAGCCCCGACTTCAGACCCGAAGGGCTGGGCCGGAGGCCCTCCAAACGTCCCAGACAAGAGGGGGGGTTCCGGAAGGGGGGGCCTGCCCCCCTTGCACTTAGACGGCTCGCGGTCTGACCACGCTCGGTTCGGACGGCGATTCGCGCCGCGGCAGCCCGGTGACGCGCAGCACCTCGGCCTCGTCGAGCGACTCCTCCTTGAGCAGCGCGTCCGCCAGCGCGTCGAGCCGGCCGCGATTCTGCGACAGCAGCCTCTGCGCCTCGACCAGGCACTCCTCGACGATGCGCCTGACCTCGGAGTCGATCATCGCGGCGGTCGCCTCGCTGAACGGCCTCTGCCCGAGGGCCAGCGGGCTGGCGCCCTCCTCCCCACCAAGGTTCAGCGGGCCGACGCGCGGGCTCATACCCCACCGGGTGACCATCTCGCGGGCGATCATGGTCACCTGCTGCAGGTCGTTCTCGGCGCCCGTCGTGACCACGCCGTAGACGAGCTGCTCGGCGGCCCGGCCGCCGAGGGCGCCCACGATCCGGGCGCGCAGGTAGTCCTCCGGGTAGTTGAAGCGGTCGTCCACCGGGCTCTGCACGGTCACGCCGAGCGCCCGGCCGCGAGGCACGATCGTGACCTTGCGCACCGGGTCGGCGCCGGGGACGAGCAGCCCGAGCAGGGCGTGGCCACCCTCGTGATAGGCGACCCGCTCGCGGTCCTCCTTGCTCATCATCAGCTTCCGCTCGGCACCCAGCAGCACCTTCTCGATCGCCTCGGTGAAGTCCTCCATCGTGACCGCGTCCCTGTCCTTCCTGGCCGCCATGAGCGCTGCCTCGTTGACCAGGTTGCGCAGGTCGGCGCCGACCATGCCCGGCGTCTGCTGGGCGAGCAGGTCGAGGTCGACGTCCGGCGCCAGCGGCACGTTGCGGGTGTGGATGCGCAGGATCGCGGTCCGGCCGGCGCGGTCCGGCGGCTGGACCATGACCCGGCGATCGAAGCGACCCGGCCGCAGCAGGGCCTGGTCCAGGACGTCCGCCCGGTTCGTGGCCGCCAGCACGATCACGCCCTCTCGCGAGTCGAAACCGTCCATCTCGGTCAGGATCTGGTTGAGCGTCTGCTCCTGCTCGTCGGTCCCGCCCATCCGAATCGCGGAGCTCCGGCTGCGCCCGATCGCGTCGAGCTCGTCGATGAAGATGATGGCCGGTGCCGCCTGCCGGGCCTTGTTGAACAGGTCTCGCACCCGCGACGCGCCCACGCCCACGATCATCTCGATGAACTCGGACGCCGCGACGCTGTAGAAGGGGACGCCCGCCTCGCCGGCGACGGCTCGCGCCAGCAGCGTCTTGCCTGTCCCCGGCGGCCCGACCAGCAGCACACCCTTGGGCACCGTGCCTCCCAGGCGCTGGTATCGCTGCGGCTGGCGGAGGAAGTCGACCACCTCCTGGAGCTCCGCCTTGGCCTCGTCGATGCCGGCGACGTCGGCGAACGTCGTCGCCGGGCGCTCGGCGTCGTAGAGTCGCGCCCGGCTCTGGCCGATCCCGAAGACGCCCCCGGCGCCCGCGGCGGCGGCCCGCCGGGTGAGGTAGAGGAAGCCGAGGATCAGCAGCAGGGTGGGTCCGAACGAGAGCAGCGCCGTCTCCCAGAAGGGGGGGCCGGTGTCGAGCGTGGCCGTGATGCTCACTCCGTGCTGCTCGAGCAGCGTCTCCAGCTCCCTGCCGCCGAACGACGGCACCACGGTGGTGAAGTGCGTCGACGTGTCCTTGGGGTTGGACGAGTCGGGGACCGGCTTCCTGGCCAGTCCGGTGATGGCCTCGCCCTTGCTGGTGATGCTGGCGACGTTGCCCGCCGTGACCTGGGCCACGAAGGCGGAGTAGGACAGGCTCACCTGCTTGACCGGCGCGGGCGCGAACAGGACGTTGACCACCAGGTAGTTGACGATGAGCAGGATCGCGAAGGGGAGCAGGAACCGCCAGCTGAAGATCGATTGCCAGAGCGAGGGCGGTTTGCCATCCGGGCGTCCGGGCGTCCGGCGCTGCTGATCTGGTGTCGGGGGGTTACTGGACAACGTGAACTCCTGGTGTCCAGTATGCCTGGGGGAGTCGAGCAGGCACAGCGAGGCGCCGACCTGTGTTCAGCCGAGCGGAGCCGGCCGCGACGGAGCCGTTACGGTGGCGGGGTCAGCTCCTCGGCGGTGTAGCGGCGGCCGACCTCCGGGATCAGCGTCGGCACGCCCGGCACCAGCAGCGCGGCCGGCCGCCGCGTGTGAACCGGCAGCACGACCCCGGGCCGGACCGTCTCCACCATCCGCTGGATGTCGGCGGGCCGGGAGTGACCGCTGGAGCCGAGGCTGACCAGCTCCAACCCGAGCGCCCGCATCCACGCCAGCATGACCTGGTACCCGGGGTCGTAGGGGCCGAGCGGCACTCCGTTGCTGTGCACGTAGACCGAGCCGGCGGGTGGCCGCAGGTCGATCAGGCTCGGCAGGGATGCGAAGTCGAGCTGCACGCAGTACCGGCCCGGGTTGTGCAGCACCGTGCCCACCTCCTCCAGGACCAGCGGCCAGTCCGCCATCGTCGCCGCCTGGCGCTCCATCACCAGGACCCGGCCTCTGGAGGCGCACGCGGCGCCGAACGCGTGCACGCGCAGGCGGTTCATCGGGTACAGGTTGACGACCACCAGGCCCCTGGCCCGATCCAGCACCTCGCCGAAGCCGCGGACCACGTCCTCCTCGCTCCACTCCAGGTCCGGCGCCGTCTCGACCGGCGGGTCCCAGCCCAGGGAGACCGCCTCCTGGAGCAGCACCCGCACGCCCCTCGCCGCCTCCGCGAAGCGCTCGGTCACCTCCGGATGGAACCCGTGCCAGCGGTGGTCGCCGGTGAAGGCGATGCTCAGGTCGGGCGTGCGCACCAGGAATCCCGTCGCACCCGGCAGGTCGTGGTCGACGGCCACGAACTCCACCTCGACGTCCCCAACCTTCACGCGCCCGCGATCGGCAACCTGGGTGCCCTGCGGCTGCCGCCACCCGAGGTACCCCGAGCGGGTGCAGCCATCCCGAAGCGACTCCATGCGCTCGGGATAGAAGATGGGCACGTCCGCGTGGACGTGCTCGACCAGCGCCGAGTGGTCCAGGTGCAGGTGGCTGACGAAGAGGCTCGTGCGGCGGTCCCACCCCCCCAGCACCCCGGTGCCGCGAGGCGCCATGCCGACCGCCTGCAGGTCGAGGAGCTCCCGGCCCGGCCGCGGCCGCAGGCCGAGGCTGAACGGCATGGCGCCGGGTGCGTGCTCGATACCCATCTCGAACATCGCGCGCCAACCGCCATGGTCGACCACGAATTTGAGGCCGGTCGGATTCCCCAGGTTGAGAAAGGTGAGTCCCGTGGTCGCTGTCATCAGCAGAGCGCGGCCATCATGGTGGACAGTGACGAACGTTCGCCACCGGGGCAGTTAACCTCAGCCTAACCCACCTCTGCACTCCGGGGGGAATACTGAGCAGCACGATGGGGCGACTGTCCCACGCCCGCATGGGCACATTGCCCGTTTCAACGTTCGCGATCGGAACGGCAAGCGGACTCTCCAGCTGTCAAGGTACTGAGTTGAGTGCACCAGCTTCCACACGCATGTTCGAAGAGGAGGATGTCTCACTGGTTCGGCTGATCGCTGATACTTCCGGCGCGGCGCCCCGGCTCTGAGGCCCTTGGATCCCTCCGCACCGCTCGCCGAGCCCACCTCGGTCGCCGCCGCCCGCGCCGGGGGACGTCGGGCTGACCGCCTCGGCCTGACCGCGTACGCCTTCCTGGCGCCCGCGCTGGCCGTGCTGCTGGTGTTCCTGCTGGCACCCGCGGTGTGGGTGTTCGGCCTCTCGCTGTTCCGCTGGGACCTCATCGCCAACAACCCGACCTTCGTCGGCCTGGCCAACTTCGAGCGGCTGCTGTTCCGCGACGACCTCTGGTGGCAGTCGGTCAGGCAGACCGTCTACTACACCGCGGTCTCGGTGCCGGTCAGCATGGCGCTGGGACTGCTGCTGGCGATGCTGCTCAACGCGCGGATGCCCGGTCGGAACCTGCTCCGCGGAGCCGTCTTCGCCCCGTACGTGACGCCCTTCGTGGCGACGATAGTGATCTGGATATGGATCCTCAACCCTGACTACGGCGTCCTGAACGCCCTGCTCCGGGCGCTCCACCTACCGTCACCAGCCTGGACGCGCAGCCAGGACTGGATCATGCCGGCCCTCATCATCTACGGCGTGTGGCAGCACACCGGACTGAACCTGGTGATCTACCTGGCCGGACTGGCCAACCTCCCGGCGGAGCTGCACGAGGCGGCGCGGGTCGACGGGGCCGGCCCGTGGAGCGTCTTCTGGCGCGTGACCTGGCCGCTGCTGTCCCCCACCACCTATTTCCTGCTCTTCATCAACCTGATCGGCTCCTTCAAGGTCGTGGTGCCGGTCTACGTCTTCACCAGCAACACCGGCGGGCCCAACCATGCCGCTGAGACCATCGGCTTCTACCTCTACCAGCAGGCGTTCGCATTCTTCCACGCCGGGTACGCCGGAGCGATCTCGGTGGCCTTCTTCCTGCTGATCCTGGCCGTCACCGCGATCCAGATGCGCTTCTCCTCGCGCCGGGTGTTCTACACGTGAGCCCGCATCCAGATACGCGCCGCGGCCCGGTCCTGGCGCTCCGCTATCTCGTGGCGGTGCCGCTGGCCGCCGCCTTCGCCTTTCCGTTCTACTGGATGCTGGTGCTCTCCCTGAACCGCCCTGACGCCATCCTCCAGTTCCCGCCCCACCTCTGGCCGCAATGGCAGGTGCAGAACTACGTCGAGGTCTGGCGGTTCGCGAACTGGCCCGGCCTCTTCGCGAACACCGTGATCACCACCGCGGGCCGCGTCGTGCTGGTGCTGATCACCTCCACGCTGGCCGGCTACGCGTTCGCCTCGATGCGGTTCGCCGGCAAGGCGGCCGCCTTCGGCCTCGTGCTGGCGGTCTACATGGTGCCGGCGGAGGTCACGCTGGTGCCGAACTACATCACGCTGGCCCACCTGGGCTGGATCGACACGTACCAGGCGCAGTTCGTGCCACTGGCCGCCAGCGTGTTCGGCGTCTTCCTGATGCGCCAGTACTTCCTGACGCTGCCCAGGGACCTGTGGGAGGCGGCGCAGCTCGACGGCTGCAACCACCTGCGCTACCTGTGGTCGATCGCCGCCCCGCTGGCCCGCCCCGCGCTGGTCACGATCGCGCTGCTGCAGTTCATCGAGGGCTGGAACGCCTTCCTGTGGCCGCTGATCGTGACCGCGACCGACCGGGTTCGGCCTCTCCAGGTCGGCCTGGCCGCCTTCAGCTTCACCGACTCCACCCGCCCGGAGCTGCTCGCGGCGGGGGCCTTCATGACGACAGTGCCCATCCTGATCGTGTTCCTGCTGGCGCAGCGACAGCTCGTCGGAGGCATCGCCTCCACGGGCATTCGCGGTTGATCGAGACGAGGAGGACTGATGCGAAGACTGCGGATGACCACCGCGGCGGTGGCTGTGGCCCTGAGCCTGGCAGCGTGCGGCGGGGGTGCTGCCGGAGGCGGCGCTCAGGCGCCCGCGACCCAGCAGCTCCCGGCGCTGAACCACCACGTCACCGTGAACTTCTGGCACGCCATGGCCGGCGGCTCCCAGAAGCCGACGCTGGAGGCGATCACGAAGGCGTTCAACGAGAGCCAGTCCAACGTCACCGTGAACCTGCAGGTCTACCCGGACTACTCCACCCTGCTCCAGAAGACGCTGGCCGCGCTGGCCGCCGGCTCCCCGCCCGACATGGCGCAGTGCTACGAGAACTGGGCCGCCAAGTACAACCAGAGCAAGGCGCTGGCCAACCTCACGCCCTACGTCACCGCCAGGGACGGGCTCACCGCCGAGGACCTGAAGGACTACTGGCCGGCGATGCTCAACGACGGGAAGCTGGGCGGGACCTACTACATGTGGCCGTTCAACAAGTCCGACTCGGTCCTGTTCTACAACGCGGACATGTTCAGGGCCGCCGGCATCGACCACCCGCCGGCCACCTGGGACGAGTTCGCGGCGGACGCCAGGAAGCTCACCGTGCCGGGCCAGCGCTGGGGCACCGACTTCAGCCTGGCGGGCGGCTACGAGAGCCTGTGGGAGTCGATGAACGCGCAGTACGGGGGCTCGCTGCTGAACAAGGACCAGACGAAGTCGACCTTCAACGCGGGCCCCGGCCAGCAGGCCATCCAGGTCTTCGCCGACCTGGTCAAGGGCGGCTACGCGCACCGGGTGCAGGGCTTCGAGGACGAGAACGACCTCGGCTCTCAGCACATCGGGATGATGGTCAACACGATCGCGGGCTACTCGTTCGTGGACCGGGCCGTCGGCGGCAAGTTCGCGCTGAAGACCGCTCCGGTGCCGGCCGGACCGAGGGGACCGTCGGTCGAGATGTTCGGCACCAACGCCTGCGTCTTCTCCAAGGCCAGCCAGGACGTCCAGCAGGGCGCCTTCCAGTACATCAAGTACTTCACGAACGCCCAGAACACGGCGCAGTGGTCACAGCAGACCGGCTACATGCCCGTCCGGCAGTCGGCGTTCAAGTCGCTGCAGACCAGCTTCTACCCCCAGAACCCGAACCTGAAGGTCGCCGTCGACCAGCTGCCGCACGCCATCTTCGCCCCATCGGTTCCCGTCTGGGACCAGGCCTCGAACGCCATCCTGACCGAGCTGGCCAACATCGTCGACGGGAAGGAGACGGCCAAGCAGGGCCTCGACGTCGCGGCCAGGAAGGTCGACGACCTGCTGACCACAGGCTGACGAGAGACTGAGCACCGAACTGGATTTCAGCGCCTGGCGGAAGGCCGAGCTGCACTGTCATCTCGACGGTGCGGTTCGGCCCGACACCGCCGACCAGCTGGCCCGCGAGCTGGGACTGGACCTGCCCCGGCCGCTCCGGCTCACGGCGCCGCCCGACTGCCCGTCGCAGGCCGCGTTCCTCACCTACTTCGACGATGCCCTGGCCGTCCTGCAGACCGAGGCCGCGCTGGAGCGCGTCGCCCACGAGCTCGGCGTCGACAAGGCGGCCGACAACGTGGACTACCTCGAGGTGCGGTGGGCGCCGGGCCTGCACCTTCGCGGCGGCCTCACGATCCCGCGGGTGATCGAGGCCGTGCTGCGCGGGCTGAGGGCGGCGCCCCTGCGGGCGGTCGCGATCGTCTGCGCGATGCGTCACCACCCGGTCCCGGACAACGTCGCCCTGGCCCATGCTGCCGGCCGCTTCGCCGGCCGCGGCGTGGTCGGCTTCGACCTGGCGGGCGACGAGGCCGCCTGGCCGGCGGCTCCCCAGCGGCCGGCGTTCGAGGCCGCGCGCGCCGCGGGCCTGCGCCTGACCTGCCACGCTGGCGAGGCCGGCGAGCCGGCGAACCTGGAAGAGGCGCTCGCGCTCGGCATCGAGCGCATCGGCCACGGCGTGATCGGCGCGCGCGACGCGGGCGTCGTCGAACGCCTGCGGGCCGAGGGGATCGTGCTCGATCTCTGCCCGACCGCCAACTGGAGGTGCAGGGCGGTCGCCCGCCTGGAGGACCACCCGCTGCCCCGCCTCGTCCGCGGCGGCGTACGCTGCACGATCAGCACCGACTCGCCCACCGTCGCCGCCACCACCCTGACCCGGGAGTACCGGATCGCCCACGACGTGCTCGGCATGCGGGCGGCGGAGCTCCGCCGGTTGAACGAGATCGCCCATGACGCCCGATTCGACCGCTGAGCTCGACGCCCTCGCCGCCGCCATCGCGGCCCTTCCGGCCCATCCGGAGCTCGGCTCCCAGGTGGGCCGCGTGCAGGCGGCCGTCGCCGTCCCACTCCACCACGGCGGCCGCGGCTGGGAGACCTGGGCCATCAAGCGCACGGACGGGATGCGCCACCATCCCCGCGAGATCGCCTTCCCAGGGGGCCAGCGGGACGAGGGCGACGCCGACCTGCTCGACACGGCCCTGCGCGAGCTGGAGGAGGAGCTGGGGATCGGCCGCGACCAGGTCCGCGCGCTGTGCGGCATGCGGCCGGTTCCGACCGCCACCAGCCGCTTCACGCTCAACCCCTACCTCGTGCTGGTCGCCGCCGGCGCCGTCGCCCGGCCCCACGCCGGCGAGGTGGCCGCGCTCATCCGGATGCCGCTGGCGGACTTCTTCGCCGGGCGTGTGCCCTACCGGGCGGTCGAGTTCTCGCCTGGCCGCCTGTCGCCCATCTTCGACTTCGAGGTCGGCTCGATGTACGGGGCGAGCGCCCACGTGCTGGAGGAGCTGCTGCGCGCGTACGCGGACGTCAGTGGTGTGGCGTACCCGAAGCCCGAGCTGACGGACCGCATCCCGTGGCTGTGAGCCCTAGACGAATGATTCCGAATTGGTCTGAAGCACGAAGGCACGAAGAGCACGAAGACGCACGAAGGTCTGCGAGGTCAGCCTCAGCGCTCCTGCCGATCCCCAGATCCCCTATTCCTTCGTGCGTCTTCGTGTCCTTCGTGCCTTCGTGCTGCAACTCATTCAGATAGACGCCCGCCCGGACGTTCACCGCCTTTCGCCAGGGCACCGGACGTCATTGGACACGAGGAAAGGGCGACGGTCCGGGGGGACCGCCGCCCACTGCTTGGGGGTAGTGGATTTCTTCTCGACTCGCTATGCGGCGTGCTCGACCGGGTTGTCGGACA
>DASYBH010000316.1:0-6616 GCA_036500885.1 Candidatus Dormiibacterota bacterium | reverse complement strand
GCGTGAAGAGTTGTTCGCAGCATTGATGGCGATCCCAGCTGAATCCGGCTTGGCGACGGATGAGGCTGCGACTGCGGGCGAATGGCTTGCGCGCGGGCTCGATGAAACGCGCGACTGGTAGTCAACGCATCGACAGCGGGGGCAATCTCTGGACGCCGGCCATGCTTGCTGTTCCGCACCGCCAGCTCCACCCCGGTAGCGCTTCAGCAGGACGGACGGCAGTTCCTCGAACCACCGCGGCGTCCACGTCCGCCGCCCACGTTCTGGAAGCACGCCTGCCCGGTGGGACTGCCGGCCCGCCTTCCGGAGCATTGCTGCTCGGGAGCTGACGTCAGACCGGCGCGACCACGAAGCCGATCACGGCCGGGTCGGGCCACGCGATCGAGCGCAGGTCGAACGTCTGCCAGTGCGGCTCCAGGTTCGGGTTGAAGTCGAGGAAGTTCTGCTCGATCACCTCGTAGCGGTCCGCCTGGACCGCACGTACCGTGGCGATGTGTCCGAAGATGCCGTAGGAGCCGCCGTAGATCACCATCGCGCCCGGCACCGGCTGGTGGCTCACCTGGAAGCCCTGGGCGAGCGCCGCGGCATACAGGTCGATGGCGTTGCCGAAGAGCGGCGACGGATGGTTCCAGTGAGGGTCGCCGCCGTGCATCAGCGACCAGGTGGCCAGCGCTCCGGCCACGCACTGGTTGGTGATCCCCGACGGGCTCATGTGCGCGGGCAGGTCGGCGGGCCACTGCGGCGTGGCGACGCGCTGGACCCATCCCGGCCCCGGGATGGGCACCACCGACGGCAGGTTGCCGCCACCGATCGAGGGCCCGCGGTAGCGCACGGCCCAGGCCATGACCGCGTCCGCGTAGTCCGGGCTCTGGGAGCCATCCATGCAGGCCTGGAAGGCCGGCGAGCCTCCGGCGTTGTAGTGGCAGAGCGCCGCCCGGATGGCGGCCGGGCTGCCGGCGCCCAGCGTCTTCAGGTAGTTGGCGGCGGACGCGACAGCGTCGGCCGGGTCCAGCGGGTCCTTGCGACCGTCACCATCGCCGTCGACGCCATAGATCGCCCACGTCCCCGGCTCGAACTGCGCGGGCCCCTGGGCGCCGGTCGTGCTGACGCCGCAGTTGCGACCGAAGTCGCACTCGACCTTGAGCACCCCGCCGAGCACCGACCAGTCGATGCCGTAGAGGCCGGCCCATTTGGTGACCAGCGCGAGATAGGCGGGCGGGATGTCCTGGAGGGCGACGGAGCTCGGGCCCCAGACCACGAGACCGCCGCCCAGGTTGCCCATCTCGGCCTGGATGCGACCGACGAAGGCGAGCCCGCGATCGGTGCCCGGCAGCGGCATGGCCCTGAACAGGTCGGCCGGGATCAACCACGGCCGATCATGGTCGTTGGCGATCACCTGGGTCACCAGGTCGACGAACTGGAGGACGCCGGTGCCGAACGTCTGGAGCGCCTGCTCGACGGCCGACACCGATCCCTGCGCCGACGCCGTGGCGTGCTGGAGGTGGCAGGCCATGACCAGGAACGCGTCGTACGGCTTGAACGGGTCGAGGCCCCGCTGGCTCCCGCTGGGCACCTCGCGGACCCACTGCCGCCAGTCGGCCGGGTCGAAGAGCAGGAAGCCGACGCCATGCTCGCCGTGGAGGTTGGGCAGGACGGTGGTCCAGTCGGAGGGTGTGAGGCTGGCGGTGAGCCCCAGCATGCGCTCGGTGAAGCCGTCGGTCGCGAGGGCGGACCGGTCCACGTTCGCCAGGATGTCGGCCGGGACACCGGAGTCGCGGCCGCCGCTGACCGGGTTCCGGTAGTGCCCGAAGCCGAGCGCGCCGTCGCTGTTCTGCACCCAGGCGACCGCGACCAGGTAGGCCGTCGTGAGCTTGACGTCCGGGGTGAAGTCACAGCGGGAGGCGGCCATGTACGCGGCCAGCGCGGTGGCCTGTGTCGGCCGGAAGGTCAGGTTGATGACCGCCTGCGCGGCCAGTCCGACGAACGCCGACACGACGACGGCCACGACGAGGATAGCGCCTGCCAGGGCCATCGCGACCCACTTCAGCAGTCCAGAGCGGCCGGCGATCTGCAGGAGCGGCACGGTTCCACGGCGGACCGTAGCATCGGGCTCCTGGACATTGGGCGGACATCTACCGCGCCGCTCCGGCTTCGGATTAGCCTGGGACCAGATGGAGACAGCACTCGACAGGATCACTGAGTTTGCCGAGCGGCACCGCAGCCCCGGCATCATCGTGCTGCCGAACGCGTGGGACGCGGGCAGCGCGATCGTGCTGGCGGAGGCGGGCTTCCCGTTCATCGCCACGACGAGCGCGGGCGTCGCCTTCGCCCAGGGCCTGCCCGATGGGCAGAGGCTGGGCCGGGACCGCATGCTCGAGCTGGTGAGCCGCATCGTGAGCGCGGTGCCGGTCCCGGTCACGGCGGACCTCGAGGCGGGCTACGGTGTTGCACCCGAGGACGTCGCCACGACCGTGGAAGGCGCCATCCAGGCCGGCGCGGCCGGCTGCAACATCGAGGACAGCACCGGTGACCCGGAACGACCGCTCCACGAGCTCGACCTCGCCGTCGAGCGGATCAGAGCCGGAGCCGCCGCGGCGCGCGCCTCGGGCCGGCCGTTCGTGCTCAACGCCAGGGCGGACCCGTACCTGGTGCGCGTGGGCCCACCCGAGCTCTGCTTCGGCGAGGCGGTGCGCAGGGCGCGGGCCTACCTGGCGGCCGGGGCCGACTGCGCGTACGTGCCCGGCGTGATGGACGGCGATTCGATCGGCCGGCTCGTCCGGGAGATCGACGGGCCCCTCAACGTCCTGGGGGCCATCGGCGGCGTCCAGAGCCCCCTGTCGGTGACCGACCTGGAGCGGCTCGGCGTGCGCCGGGTCAGCATCGGCGGCAGCCTGGCCGCGGCCGCGCTCGGCACGGTGAGCCGCGCGGCGGCGGAACTGCTGCGGGACGGGCGCTTCACCTACGCGGCAGCGGCGCTTCGCGGTACCGAGATCAACGCGATGATGGCCCGATACGCGTCGTCCTGACGACGGCGCTGACGGACTCCAGCGCCATCGTTGCGGCACTGCTGTAAAGCTGGCATTTTCGAGCGGGGTTTGCGATAATCACTCCGTCAGTTGCCTCCAGGGGAGGCTTTTAACTGGGCGCCTTTGGCGCCCTTTTCTCTTGCTGGGGGAGAACATGCCTGATTTCGTTTCCCTCTCTCAGTCCGGCATGCACCATCCGTCACCGTGGTGACGTAGCGATCACGAGCCCGGCGTGACCGCCTGGCGGGCGTGGGGCACCGTGAGCTCCAGCCAGGCTCCGGCCGGGCGAAGCATGCATGAGCTGCCGTGCCAACTCAGCGGTCCTCCTCCCGGGTAGCGCAGCCGCACCTCCAGCGTGCCCGCTCGCGTCCTGGCCACGTGCGCCCCCATCGGCTCGCCGTGGCGGTGACGGCGAAGCCTGGTGTGGAGGCTGCCCGCCATCGCGAGCGCCGGTGTCCCGCGCGTCCCGGCCAGCAGGCGGCCGGCCATGCCCTCGTCGCGCTCGCTCCACGTGCGGGGCCAGATGGCCAGGTCGAAGAGCACGACCCGATCGAGAAGGCCGGCGACGCTCAGCGCCCGGAGGACCGCGAAGTGCCCCGCGGTGATGCGCCCGTCCCGGCTCTGCGCGAGCGCGTCGACGTCGAGCTCATGGCCGGCAAGGTAGCGATCGACGACCGGCTCCAGCTCACCTGACCACTCCAGGGCCAGCAGGCGGATGTTGAGCCGGCGCATCAGCGTGTACGCGACGAGCGGGTTCTGCTCGATCCCGTGACGCTCGCCGACGAGGATCGGGCTGCCGGCCGCGACCTTGGCCCGCAAGCGGGCATCGGCGGTCGGATCGACCCCCATCACCAGGTCCTCGACGACGAACGCGTCGACCGCCTCCGCGAATCGCGCGACGGAGGCGGCCCTGGCATCTCTGGCGCCGTGTCCGACCTCGATCCAGATGCCTCCGGAGATGGGGTCGGTGCAGAATCGGGCCTCGGCCGGGTGCAGACCATGCGCGCGGGCGATCGCGTCATGCAGCTGTCGCGTGCGGGCCGCCACCCCGGATGGCACGGGCCCCGACCGCTCCCCGGTGGCGTGCTCGCGGGACACCGCCCTCAGCTGCTCACGCTCCGCGCCGGTCAGCTCCACCCTCATCCCTGCCCTTAATACGCACGAGGGCGGCGAAGTGGTTGCACCCGAGCCGTCGGCGGCGCGCTGGCCTCGCGCCGCCGGCGGGGCTCAGGCCCCCGCGAGGCGGCGGTGGTCCCAGGACACCACGTGCAGAGGTTCGACGGTCACCCGGGTCCGCTTGGCGGCGGAACGCGCGACGTACGCGCGGCCACTGTCGTCCAGCGGCCCGAAGTAGCGCTGATAGAGCAGCTCGCCGAAGGCCGTGACCAGCTCTGGGTCGCTCGCCAGGTGCGCTCGGCCGGCGATCTGCACCCCGCGGAGGTCGAAGTACGCGTCGCCGTCCTCCGCCATGACCGTGATGCGCGGGTCCCGCTCCAGGTTCCTCACCTTCTGCGAGCGCGCGTAGGTCCAGAAGGTGACCGCGCCGTCGACCAGCAGGAAGTACATCGGCATCAGGTGCGGGCCGCCGTCCCGGCCGATGGTGGCGACGTGCAGCTTGCGCCTGGCCGCCAGGAACTCCGTCACCTCCTCGTCGGTCATGCGAATGAGGTCGCGCTGCGAGGGCATGCGGGTACCGTACGGCGTCCCGGCCGTCCGGCATCCGAGCCGTCCGTCTACACTGCCGCCTGAGGAGCCGACCGAAGTGACCATGGACGCCCGGTACTGGGATCGTGAGTTCGAGACCAGGCCATGGGCCTGGATCGAGGCGTGGCAGGCTCAGCAGCTCGCCATGATGCTCGAAACGCTGCCGCAGCGGTCGGAGATGTACCGCGACGTGCTGGCTGCGGCCGGGCGCCGGGTCGGCCTGCGAGGCTACTGGGTCAGCCGCGGACGCCTGCCGGCGCTGGACATGCTGGAGATCGTGCCCTTCACCACACGCGAGCAGCTCCGCATGGCCCAGGAGGGCGCTCCGGCCGGCCGGCCGCTCGGCCTCCAGCAGGCCGTGCCCCAGCAGTACATCGTCCAGGTCGTGTCGTCGTCAGGCGGCAGCGGCGTCCCCGTGTTCAGCGGCCTCACCAGGCGGGACCAGGAGGTCTGGAGCGACGCCATCGCCAACAGCCTGTGGACCGCCGGCGTCCGTCCCGACGACGTGGTCGCCCACCTGGCACAGGTCCCCGCCGACGCGACGGGCTGGCCCTATGCCGACGGGCTGCGGCGGCTGGGCGCCACGGTCGCCTGGCTGGGCGGCTGCCCGGCCGAGCAGGTGCTGGAGCGGCTGCCGCTCCTCCAGGTGACCACGCTGCTGGGCACCTGCGCGGCCGGCCTCCAGCTGGTCGAGGCGGCGAGCGCGTCGGGAGCCGACGTCGGCTCGAGCACGCTGCTGGTCGTCCATGAACCGGATGGGGACCGGCCCGAGGCGCGCCGGCGCGTCGTCGAGAGCGGGCTCATCGGGAGCGTGCGCGAGAGCATGGGTCTGGCCGAGGTCATGGCCGGCATGTGGTCGGAGTGCCGCGACGCGGGCGGCATGCACTTCAACGCGGCGAAGTACGTGATCGTGGAGCTGATCGACCGGCGCAGCGGCGGGCGCGTGCCGTGGGCCGACGGCGCCACGGGGGAGGCCGTCTACACCACCTTCGATCGCGACGCCACGCCCGTCCTCCGCTTCCGTTCGAGCGACCTCCTGGAGGTCACCGCCACCCGGTGCGCGTGCGGCCGCACGTCACCGAGGGTGCGCTGGCTGGGCCGGGCCGGCGGCGAGGCCGGAGAATCCGAGGCCGGGCTGGTCCAGCTGCGGCCGGTCACCGTGCCGGGCAACGGCGGCGCCACGCTTCGGACCTGAAACAAACCGGTCGCGGGTCGCGGTTGCTTCCAATCGTGATCGACTTCAGCCCGGTACGCACCAAGGAGAAGACCCTCCAGGATCTGGCGGAGGGACTGACACACGACGACCTGGTCCGGCTGACCAACGAGATGTGCGACGTCTTCAGGGAGCTGATCGCCGACGCCGAGGATTCGGACGTCACGTTCGTCCCGAACGACCCGGACGCCAACGACACGTTCGCCGCGAAGCCCGAGGAAGTCGAGCTCGCGTGGACGCTCGGGCACGTCATCGTCCACTGGACGGCGTCGTCCGAGGAGGCCGCCGCGCAGGCTCTGACGCTGGCGCGCGGCGTGTCGGTCGTCGGCCGCTCCCGCTGGGAGGTGGAGTGGCCGGAGGCCACCACCGTCTCGTTCCTCCGCGACCGCATCGAGGAGAGCCGCCGCATGCAGCTCGCGATGCTCGCGGCGTGGCCGGCGGAGCCCCACCTCGACATGACCTACACCCAGCGCCAGGGCACCACGCCCGTGAACGCGATCGGCCGCTTCCTGGGCGGCCTGTCCCACGCCGACTCCCACCGTGAGCAGGTGACGAAGACCATCACCCAGTCGAAGGCCCGCGTGGCGTCGAGCTGACGCCCGGGTGGGCGCCGGTATCCGGCGCTGACGTGCAGTGCGCTGGCGAAAGGCGGTGAACGTCCGGGCGGGCGACT
>DASYBH010000315.1:0-3517 GCA_036500885.1 Candidatus Dormiibacterota bacterium | reverse complement strand
GGCTGCGGGAATCGGCAGGCCAGGCGCCGCTTCAGATTTCAACGTGCTGGGCTCAGTATACCGGACCTTGACGAGCGGATGTTCGCGAGGCTACCTTTGTACTCTCACGCGACGACATGTCCGTTTCTCACGAGCAGCTCTCGAACCTCGCAGAGTGGGGAGGTGGTTCGTGGTCCCGATCAGCGGTTCCCGCTCGGCATGAACCCGACCCGGCACCGGCACGGACGGTGATGCGGGTCGGAGCCACCGGGCACCGCATGCTCCCGCCTGGCACCGCTCGCCTGGTGGAAGAGGCGCTGCGCCGTCGCCTGGCGCCAGAGGCGGGACCGTCGCTGGTCGGCATCAGCCTCCTCGCCGACGGCGCGGACCAGCTGTTCGCCGACATGGTCCTGGCGCTCGGCGGATCGCTCGAGGTGGTGGTGCCGGCAACGCACTACCGGGAGGCGCTGCCGGCGGACTGCCGTCAGGCGTACGACCGGCAGCTGGCCCAGGCCACGACCGTGGAGCGCCTGGACCACCGGGAGCTCACCACCGAGGCGCTGATGGCGGCCGGCCGCCGGGTGGTCGAGCGCTCGGAGCTCCTGCTGGCGATCTGGGACGGCCGGCCGGCGCGCGGCATGGGCGGCACCGGCGATGTGGTCGAATACGCGAAGAGGACCGGCGTGCCGGTCGAGGTGGTGTGGCCCTCCGGCGCCTCGCGCTCGTGAGCTCCGCCCCTCCATCTGCTGGGGGGTCTGGGCGGGCAGCTCAGGGGTCGTCTTCCTTCTGCTCCTTCTCGTCACCCTCTGAACGTCAGCGGCCCGGCCCGGCCCTACAGTGTGTCCGTGAGCGAACCAGCGACCCGCCCCTCCCCGGAATCCCTCCTGCTGGTGGGTGACGTCGGTGGCACCAAGACCGACCTCGCCGTCGTCTCCCGGCATGGCGGGCCGCGCGAGCGGCTTGCCCAGAGGCGCTATCCCAGCCGCGAAGACGCCCGCCTGGAGGACATGGCCCGCGACTTCCTGGCGGACGCGGGACTGGAGGTCGGGGCCGCCTGCTTCGACGTCGCCGGCCCGGTCGAAGGCGGCAGCGCCCGGCTGACCAACCTGCCCTGGAGCCTCCGGGAGGCGGACCTCGCCCGGTCGCTCGGCGTCCGGCGCGCCTGGCTGATCAACGACCTGGTGGCGACGGCCGCGGCGATTCCGCTCCTGCGCCCGGACGAGCTCGACGTCGTCCAGGAGGGCGAGCCCCTGCCGGGGAGCGCGATCGCGGTCCTGGCTCCCGGGACCGGCCTGGGCGAGGCGTTCCTGACGTACGACGGCGCCGGCTACCGTCCCCAGCCGTCCGAGGGAGGCCACGCCGCCTTCGCGCCATCGAGCGAGCTGGAGCTCGACCTGCTGCGCCACCTCTGGACGCGATTCGAGCACGTCAGCGTCGAGCGGGTCGCGTCGGGGATCGGCATCCCCAACGCGTATGAGTTCCTGCGGGACCAGCGGGGCATGGCGGAGTCTCCACGCCTTGCCGCGGCTCTCAGCGGCGTGGCCGACAGGACCCATTTGATCATCGACGCGGCGGCGGACTCCACGACGCCCGATCCGCTCGCGGACGCGACAGTGGAGCTCTTCCTGCAGGTCCTCGGCACCGAGACCGCGAACCTGGCCCTCAAGGTGCTTGCGACGGGAGGCATCTACCTCGCCGGCGGGATCGCGCAGCGGCTCCGGGACCGCCTCCCGGGCTCCGCCTTCCTGGACGCGGTGCGGCGTTCGGGTCGCTTCCAATCGACGCTGGAGCGCGTCCCGATCGCGATCGTCAAGGGCGAGGTGGCCCTGCTGGGCGTGGCGAGCGAGGGGCTGCGCCTGTACGGCTCGGAGCTGGCGCGTGAGATCGGTGTGCCCGGGTCCTGACCCGGACCGTCGCCCCGTTGGGGATCCGGCACGTGGACATGCCGGCCCGATCGTCTCTGACCCAGGAGGCACGGCGCGTGAGGCCGGGGGTGGGGACGCGACGGGACTTCACGGGATGCATTGACACGCTGCCGAGATTGCGCGATCGTGCCGGCGACACCTTTCCCCCGGGTGGGTGGTATTGGGGGAGGGCTCGCGGGGCGGCGTCGAGTCTGTCGGAGCCGTGGCCGCGGTGGCTACGGTCGTGAGGCATCAAGCGCGCTCAACCGGAGCGCCCGAGGCCACCGCGCCGGCGACGATGGTCGCCGGCGCGACCTGGTCGTGATCGCCGGCCCGCCGCCGGGCGGCAGGCTCGGCGCCGGCCGCCGCGGCACGGCCGGCCACCAGCCGCGCGGGTCGTCCTCGCGCGAATCCGCGCCCACCAGGAACGCCAACGGTCCGATCCCGAACAGGAAGGCCAGCACCAGGTACTCCACGCTGGACATCATGGATGTCGGCATTGGTAAGAGCAAGCGCAGATAATGGCCAACATAATGAGCGAACCTGATCTTTGGTCCCGCCTGGAGCTGCGACACCTCCTGGTGCTGGACGCCATCGCTCGTTCCAGGTCGTTCTGGGCCGCCGCGGAGGCGCTGGACTGCTCGCAGTCGGCCGTCAGCCAGCAGGTCGCGATGCTCGAGCGGATCGTCGGGCACCGGCTGGTCGAGCGCTCGCGTGGCCGCCGCGAGGTGATGGTCACCGAGGCGGGCCGGCTCCTCCTGGTGCACGCGGAGGCGATCGTCGCCCGACTGCGCGCCGCCCGCGCGGATTTCGTGGCTTACGACGAGGGCGCGGCCGGCGTGCTGAGGGTGGGCAGCTACCAGAGCGTCGGCCAGCGCATCGTCCCGACGCTGCTGCGCGACTTCGCCTCGTCCTGGCCGCGGGTGGAGGTGCGGCTGGAGGAGCGGACGTCGGACGAGGAGCTGCTGGACCTGGTCGAGCGCGGTGAGCTGGACCTCGCGTTCGGCATCCTGCCGCTCGAGCCGGGGCCGTTCGAATGCGTGGAGCTGCTGCGCGACCCCTACCTCCTCGTGGTGCCGGCGAGCTGGCAGCTCGGCGCCGGCGACCGGCCGCCGTCCATACGGGACCTGCGCGGCCTGCCGCTGGTCAGCAACCGCAGCTGCCACACCGTGCACGACGTCGAGCAGTTCCTGCGCGAGCGGCGGGTCGAGCCGAATGTCGTCTTCCGGTCGGACGACAACGGCACGGTGCAGGCGGCGGTGGCGGCTGGCCTCGGCATCGCGCTCCTGCCGCGGCTCAGCCTCGACCCGCGCGACGACCGCGTGCGGCTGATCCGCACCGAGGAGCTGCCCTGGCGGACCCTGGCCCTGGTCTGGCATCGCGACCGCTACCGGTCTCCCGCGTCCCGCGCCTTCGAGGAGACCGCGCTGACCGTCTGCGCCGGCCTCGCCATCGCCGCCTGAGCGCGACACGAGCCCGGAGCGGCCCCGCGCGCCCCGCTGCCGGTAGGAAGGTGGCCCGGTGAGGTCCGAGGGGGGTACCGTTTTCCTGCCGATGCCCACCCCTCCCGCGCTCACACTGATCGGCGTCGCGGGCCTGCCCCTCGTCCAGGCCGGCGACGATCTGGTCGCGCT
>DASYBH010000314.1:0-19358 GCA_036500885.1 Candidatus Dormiibacterota bacterium | reverse complement strand
GTCGTACATGGTCTGACCGGCCGGCACGGGCACCGGCTCCCTGCCGTGCCGTGGCTTGGGCCGCTGCTTGAAGAACCGTCGCCAGCCGGCGGGCGTCATCTGCGCACCCTGCCCCGGCCGCACCTGCGGCGCCGGGTTCTGGGCCGCCGGCTCTGGTGCGGCGGCGGCCGGCACGGAGTTCCGCTGGCTCGGCGCTGCGGGCGCCGGTGGGGACGGCTGCTGCACCGGCGCCGGCGGCCAGGCGGCCTCCTGTGGCTGCGGGGCCGGCGACGGCGCCGCGGGCGGTGGCGGTGCGGCCGGCTGCGGGCGGCGCGGCGCGCTGGGCTTCGGCGGCGCCGGAGCCGCATGCGCACGCCCCGTGCCGTTGACCGACGCTCGCTCGATCAGCTCGGGAATCGAGGACCGGACCGTCTCGTCGGCGGGCAGCTTGGCCTTGGCGTCGAAGTCGAAGTCTCCGTCGCCCCAGCCCAGGGCGGACACGACAGCATCATCACCCGCTGCTCCCTCGCCCACCGCGTGGAAGAGGTGGCCGAAAAGGAAATACAGGGTAGTGGCGCTCGCGCCGTTCTGGCGAAGCGTCAGGGTACCCGTCGCCCTCTCAGCCTGAGCGGCTTCGAGAAGGGACCGGACGTTGGTTTCGGCTAGCGACCCTCTGGTCTGCAACGGCTTCTCCGTCAGGGTTCGGCGCGGGCTGCGCCGCACCAGGTGGACTTCCGTAAGAGGGTAGTATAGACGCCGCGCGATGTCGAATCAGGAGCCGGCACCAACGCAGGTAGCCGCCCCGGACACCGCTGCTGATGAGTCTGATCGTCTCCTCGCCCCATCTCGCCTACTCCTCGTACGACACGGAGAGTCTACGTGGAATGCCGCGCGGCGCATGCAGGGTCAACTCGACCCGCCGCTCAGCGATCGTGGGCTGGCGCAGGCGCAGGAGGTGGCGGAGCGCTTTGCCGGGCACCGGCTGGCGGCCTTCTACAGCAGCGACCTGGTGCGGACGTGGCAGACCGCGGGGCCGATCGCCTCGGCGGTCGGGATGGAGCCCGTGCCGGAGCCCGGCCTCCGTGAGGTCTCGCTCGGCGCATGGGAGGGGAAGACGCGGGAGGAGGTGATCGACGAGTACCCGGACCTCTGGGCGAGGTGGGTTCGCGAGCCGAACTGGGACATCATCCCCGGCGGCGAGGGCGCCCAACCGTTCAGGGACCGCGTGACCCGGACGCTCCACGAGCTCCGCGAACGGCATCCGCAGGGCGACGTGCTCATCGTGACGCACGGAGGGGTGATCCAGATGGCCCTGCTCGACGTCGTTGGAGGGAACAGCCACGGTATCTTCCCCTTTTTGATCGAGAACTGCTCGCTCACGGTGATCCAGCGCACGCAGCGCCGCACGGTGGTGACGACCGTGAACGACACCTGCCACCTGTCGTGACGGCTGTGCCCCCAACCTCGACGATCCCACTTCCGGCAGGGGAGAGCTCCGCTCGGGAATGGGACAGCAGCGTGATCGCTCTCGGCTGGCCGGCGCCGCTGCTCCAGTCGTGGGGCTTCGGCGAGGTCCAGGCCCAGGAGGGCTGGACGCCCGAGCGGGTCGCCCTGCCCGGCGGCGGGCGGGCCCAGGTGCTGCTGCGGGGCGCGGGCCCGCTGCGCTGGGCGTACGTCCCCAGGGGCCCGGTGCCCGCCTCGGTCGAAGCCGTCGGTGAGCTGGCCGAGTGGGCGCGCGAGCGCGGCCTGGCCCGCCTCAGGGTCGAGCCGGAGGCGGCGCCCGCGCTCGGCGAGGCGCTGGCCGAGCTGGGCTTCCGACCTGCCGCGGCCGTGCAGCCCCGGCACACGCGGATCGTTCCGCTCGGCGGCGAGGACGAGATGCTGGCCGCCTTCAAGCCCAAGCACCGCTACAACATCCGTCTGGCGGCGCGGCGCGGGGTCACGGTCGACGAGGGACGCGACGCGGCAGAGATGCGGCGCCAGAGCCACGGCACCGCGCAGCGCCAGGGAATCGCCCTGCTGAGCGAGACGCAGTTCCAGCGCCGGCTGGAGCTGCTGGACTGGTGCCGCGTGTACGTCGCGCGCCACGAGGGCGAGGCGCTCGCGGCGATCACGGTCGCCCGGTTCGGCGGCCGCGCCTACTACCTCTTTGGAGGCGCGGCCGGCCACAAGATGCAGCTCATGCCGGCCTACGCCGTCCAGTGGGCGGCGATGCGGGACGCCGCCGAGAGCGGATGCCGCGACTACGACCTGTGGGGCGTCCCGCCGACGCCGGACGACCCCAGCCACCCCTGGCACGGGCTGTGGCAGTTCAAGAACGGCTTCAACGGCGACCTCGTCGAGTACTGCGGCGCCTGGGACCTCGTGCTGTCGCCATGGGCCTCGCGGGTCGACGGCGTGGCAGCCCAGGCCCGGCGCGTGGCCCGACGCCTGCGCCGCTGAGCCAGGCGTGAACCCTTGTTAAGAAACTTGCACATCCGAGTACAGTCATTGACGAAGTGATCGAACGACTGGAGGCCGGCCCCGACGGCGCCCCCCGACGCGTGCTCATCGCCGACCCGGACTCACGCCTTCGCGCGGAGATCGCGGCCGCCTGCCGCCAGGATGGCTTCGAGGTGGTGGAGGCGGCAACGGGGCAGGAGGCGCTCGACAAAGCGTCGGAGGCCAGACCCACCGCGATCCTCCTCGAGGTCAGCCTGCCCGACATGCCCGGGTTCGACGTCTGTCGCGAGCTCCGCCGCCTCGGCGACGACGTCCCCATCATCCTCATCAGCGCCCGCGCCGAGGAGATCGACGTCGTGGTCGGGCTGGAGATCGGCGCCGACGACTACGTGACCAAGCCCGTCCGGCTGCGCGAGCTCACCGCCCGCATCGCTGCCAACCTCCGGCGGGTCCGCGTGGACGGGCACGAGCCGCAGCGGAGCCGGCTCGAGTTCAAGGACCTGCTGATCGACCTCAACGAGCGCAGGGTGGTGCGCCAGGGCGACGAGATCGCGCTCACCCACACCGAGTTCGAGCTGCTGTCCCTGCTGGCGGCCAATGCGGGCAAGGCGCTCTCGCGCGAACGTATCCTCCAGCACATCTGGGGTCAGGGCCATCAGGGCGACATCGAGACGAGGGTGATCGACGTCCACGTCCGCAACCTCCGGCGGAAGATCGAGGTGGAGCCCAGCCGCCCCTTCTACGTGCTGGCGGTCCCGGGCATCGGCTACCGCTTCACCAACGCTCGCACTGAGTGACGCAGGGGGGACCGTGTTGCTCCTCTGGGGGACCCCCCTCCGGCCCGGGCGACACCTACCTGGCCGGGGCGCAGGCGGCGGATCTTGTCTGGACTCGCTCGTACAGGGCTAACAGGGCGTCCAGGTTTCGGGCCAGCGAGTAGCGCTCGACCGCGCGGTCGCGGGCCATCTGGCCCAGCATGGCGCAGAGCGCCGGCGTCTCGACCAGGACCCGGATCGTCACCCTGAGCTCGCTCAGCAGGTGGGCGGGGTCGAGCACCACGCCGGCGCCACGCAGCGCGTCCCCGTCGTTGCCGACGTCGGTGGCCACCGTCGCCGCGCCGCATGCCATCGCCTCCAGCATCGCCAGCGAGAGCCCCTCGACGCTGGACGGCAGGAAGAACGCGTCCGAGGCGCGCAGGATGTCGATGCGCTCCCGCTCGTCCGTGACCACACCGGTGAACAGCACGCGGCGGTCGGCGTAGCGCCGCTCCAGGCGGCGGCGCTCGACGCCTCCGCCGACGACGACGAGCCGGGTGGACGGCGGCGGGTCCGCGTCCAGGAACGCGGCCAGGAGCACGTCGACATTCTTCTCGGGATCGATCCGGCCGAGGTAGCTGAAGAGCCGCTCGGCCTGCAGCTCCGTCCGCTTGAGTGACGGGCCCGGGCTGTACCGGTCGACGTCCACCCCGTTGGGCAGGACGTGGATGACCTCGAGGGGGACGCCCAGCCCGGCCAGGATGTCGCGCTGGGCCTCGCCGAAGATGATCACGGCGTCGCAGCCGGCCAGCGCCTGGGCGTACAGCCTGTAGACGGCGGCGCTGATGCCGCGCCACACCGAGAAGCGGGTGTCGTATGGCACGTGGAAGGTGGCGACGATCGGCACGCCGAGCTCGTGGCAGATCCGCGGCAGGTTGAAGTCGAGGCTGGAGAAGGCGAGCGACACGTGGACGAGGTCCACCTCGTGGGCGCGCAGCAGGTCGAGCAGCTTGCGCTTCGAGCCGGGCGGCGACAGCACCAGGCGATGCGAGAGGGCGAAGGCGTCCAGGGCGATCGAGTCCGCCTCGTCCGCCTGGTCGCGGGCGTGGTGGAGGAACAGGACCTCCACGCCGCGCTCCCTCAGCCCGCTGGTGATCTCGCGGGAGTACGTGATGATGCCGTCGGCGCCGTGGGCGGACCTGTGGCCGAGCCATGCGATCCTCACGGCAGCAGCTCCCGATAGATGGCGATGAGCGCATCGACGTTGCGCTCCAGCGAATAGCGCTCCTCGACCCGCCTCCGGGCCATCTCACCCAGCCGGCCGGCCAGCCATGGCATCTCCATCAGCTCGCGGATGGCCAGCCGCAGCTGCTCCTCCAGTCCGCGCGGGTCGAGCACGATACCGGCGCCCCGCAGCGCGTCGCCGTCCACCCCCACATCCGTCGCCACCGTCGCCGTACCACACGCCATCGCCTCCAGCATGGACAAAGAGAGGCCCTCCACGCTGGATGGCAGGAGGAACGCGTCCGCTGCGCGCAGCACATCGATTCGCGTGCTCGCGTCCGCCACGTGGCCGGTGAAGACGACGCGCGGATCGCGGTACTGGCGCTGCAGCCGCCTGCGCTCGCCGCCGCCACCCATCACCACGAGCTTCACGTCGGCCGGCGGCTCGCAGTCGAGGAAGGCCCTCAGCAGGACGTCCACGTTCTTCTCCGAGTCGATCCTGCCCATGTAGACGAGGAGGAGCGAGGCCTCCAGACGCGCCTTCCAGTCGGAGGGGCCTGGCCGGTAGGTGTCCACGTCCACGCCGTTGGGCAGGATGCGCAGGCCGTCCGCCGGCACCCCGAGATGGACCAGCACGTCGCGCTGGGAGGCCCCGAAGACGATCACGCGGTCGCATGCGGCCAGGGTGGGCGCGTACAGCCGGTACGTGGCGGAGGTGATGCCGCCCCAGACCGACAGCCGCTGGTCGAACGCGATGTGGAACGTGGCGACCAGCGGGACGCCCGCGCGCCGGCAGGCTCGCGGCAGATCGAAGTCCAGCGTCGAGAACCAGAAGGACGCGTGCACCACGTCGAAGTCGCGGCGCTCCAGTCGCTCGTGCAGCCGGCGCCGCGCTCGCCCGCTCGAGAGCACCAGGCGACCCGCGACCGGGAGCGACTCCAGGTAGACCGCCTCGTCGGCCTCGGTCCCGGCCTCCGCCTCAGGCCCCCCGTCCTCCGATTCCCGCAGCTCGTGCTGGAAGAAGGTCACGCGATGGCCGCGCTGGCGGAGCCGGGAGACCACCTCCCGCGAGTACGTGGCCATGCCGCCGCCAAGCGCGGCGGACGTGTGCCCGAGCCAGGCCACGCGGAGCGGGGCGCCGGCGTTGCCGCTCACCGCGCTGGCGGGCTCCCGCGCGCGACCAGGTCCGGCCGCAGCTCGCGCAGTGGGTCGAGCACGAAGTCGCGCTGCCAGAGCCCGGGATGCGGGATGACCAGGTCCGGCTCCGACACCGACTCGTCGCCGAAGATCAGGATGTCCACGTCGATCTCGCGTGGGCCCCAGCGGTAGGTCGGGGTGCGCCCGACCGCGGCCTCGACGGCCCGCGTCGCCGTCAGCAGCTCGCGCGGTCCCTCGTCCCACGCCACCTCGATCACCTGGTTGAGGAACCGGGGCTGCTCGGTCACGCCGAAGGGCTCGGTCTCACGCACCGCGCTCGCGCGCAGCACCCGCGCCCCGCGCTCGCCGAGCAGCCGACGGGCCTCGGCGAGGTTCCGCGCGCGGTCGCCGAGGTTCGCGCCGAGCGCGAGGTAGACGGTCGTCACAGGTGCCAGTATGCGCGGCCCCCGCACACGTCCCGCGTGCGGCGCATGAACTTGCTCACACCTACTCCATCAAGGATCTTGATAGCATGCTGATCATAAATCCCAGCGTGGATAGTAGGAGGTAAGCCGATGTTGGAACCAATCGGCGCGATTCGGACCATGCAGCGGGAGGTGGCCCGGCGGCGCGCCCAGCGGACGCTACACCGGTTGGGCGGTGACTTCGGCACGCTGCGGAGGCGGTTCGGCGATGTGCGCAGCGACGTCTACAGCGGCTTCGTCGTGAAGGAGGCGACCCGGCTGGTCCGCTCGGCAACCCGCGCGATGCCCACCGGCGGCCGCCGTCGCCGGCTCAGCCCTTCAGTGGCGGTGGCGCCTGCCATTCTGCTCGCCGGGATGGCCGCGGTGGGCGGGGTGCTGATGTGGGACGAGCGCCGGCGTTCGGCGATGCGGCAGCGCCTGGAGGATGTCGTGGGCTCGGTCGGTTCGGGCCTCGCCGCCGCGGGCCGCGCCACCGCCGACAAGGTGACGCCCCCCGCGTCCCCGGTCAAGGCGGGAAGGGACTGATCCCGATCAGGAATGCTGGTCGGCGGCGCCTCGGCCGCCGCCGACCATGCGCACGATCTCGATCACGTCGCCGTCGCGCAGCGTGCAGCTGTCGTACTGCTCGCGCTGCAGGATCTCTCCGTTGACCTCGACCGCGATGGCGCGCGGGTCCACGCCCAGCCCGCGCACATAGTCCAGCAGCGGGGTCGGTTCGGCGAGCTCGACCGGCTTGCCGTTCACGCGAAGACCGATCATCGGTTGAAGTATCCGATGGCCGCGAACCCCGCCGCCCCGGCCAGCCGGCAGGGGGCGGCGCGATCGGCGTCGATGCCGCCTATCGCCAGCACCGGGATCCGGACGGCCGCCACCACGCCGCGCAGCGCATCCAGGCCCGCCGCCGGCCGGCCCGGGTGCGAGGCGCTGGCGAACACCGAGCCGAAGACGACGTAGTCCGCGCCCTCGGACTCCGCGATCCTGGCCGCACCGGCCGAGTGCACCGAGCGACCGACCAGGCGGGCCGCGCCCAGCAGGCGCCTGGCCCCGGCGACCGGGATGTCGCGCTCCGGCAGGTGGACGCCGGCCGCGCCGGCGGCCAGAGCCAGGTCGGTGCGCGCGCTGATCACGACCGGCGCCGGCGCCTCCGCGACGAGGCGGCAGGCCTCCCGCTCCATCGTCCGGACGGAGGCGTCGGGGTCCCGGAGCTGCAGGATCGTCGCGCCTCGCTCCACGGCGCGCAGCCCCGCCGCCGCGTCGCGCACGATCGCCATCGCGATCGGAGGTTTCAGGTCCGCGGTGAGATCCCGGTGGTCGGAGAGCTGGCGGACGCGTGCGCCAGGTGGGGGATACGCCCCGCCTGGAGGCTCGTGCGACCGGCCTCGACGCCCATCCGGATCGCGCCGGCCATCAGCGCGGGTCGTCGGGCGAGCGCGATGGCGCTGTTGACCAGCACCGCGTCGGCGCCCAGCTCCATCGCCAGGGCCGCGTCGCTGGGCGCGCCGATGCCGGCGTCCACCACGACCGGCACGGTGGCCTGCTCGATGATCAGCTCGATCTGGCGCTGCGTGACCAGCCCCTGACCGGAGCCGATCGGGGAGCCGAGCGGCATGACGGTCGCGCAGCCGGCGGCCTCCAGCCGGCGGGCCAGGATCGGGTCGGCGTTGATGTACGGCAGCACGGTGAAGCCCTCCGCGGCCAGCGTCTCGGCGGCGCGCAGCGTCTCGACCGGGTCGGGCAGGAGATACCGCGGGTCGGGGATGACCTCGAGCTTGACCCAGTCGGAGAGACCCATGGAGCGGGCGAGGCGGGCGATCCGGATGGCCTCCTCAGCGGTCTGGCAGCCCGCCGTGTTCGGCAGGATGCGGTATCGCCGCCAGTCGATCACGTCGAGGATCGTCTTCTTGGCGGGGTCGTCCAGGTCCAGGCGGCGCACCGCGACCGTGACGAGCTCGCATCCCGACGCCTCGAGCGCGGCCAGCATCTCGTCGTCGGTGCGGTACTTGCCGGTGCCCAGGAACAGGCGCGACCGCAGCTCCGTCCCCGCGATGACCAGCGGGTCGGTAGTGACGGTGGTTGCCACGCCTACAGGTTACGACGCGCCGCCGGCGCTCCTGCCCAGGAGCGGGCGGCGGGCGGGGAGGCCGGGCCGGCGCGGGTACGCCGCCGGCGTCGGCGCGATCTTCGCCACCACGACGATCACCCCCTGATCGCGAGCGGTGCTGGGCGCGGGTACGAGCTCGGCGCGGTCCCCCCCCAGCAGGGCGATCGCGCCGGCCGCCTCGCGGAGCGGTCCCTTCATGGCCAGCAGGCGGCCGCCGACGCGGACGAGGGGCAGGCACAGCTCCGCCAGCACCGGCAGCGGAGCCAGCGCGCGGCAGACGGCGAGGTCGAAGGACTCCCGCAGCGGCCCCTGGGCCACGGTCTCCGCCCGCTCGGCGACCACCTCGACGTCGAGGTCCAGGGTCGCCGCGGCGTGGACCAGGAACGCGGCCTTGCGCCGGTCGGTCTCGATCAGCGTGACGCGGAGGTCCGGCCGCGAGATCGCGAGGGGCAGGCCCGGCATGCCGCCGCCGGAGCCGACGTCCACGAGGGAGCGCGCGTCGCCCAGGTGATCGAGCAGGACGAGGCAGTCGTCGATCAGCGGCTCGGCCGGACCGCTGACGAGGCCGGGCCAGGAGTCGAGCAGACTGGCGTACGCGGCGAGGTTAGAATGCACTCAGATGCCCATCTATGAGTATCGGTGCGAAGCCTGCGAGCGCCGGTTCGAGGTGTTGACGTCGTTCGCCGGACGCGAGCGGGCCCAGCTCTGTCCGTCGTGCGAGTCCAGCCAGACCCGCGTCCTGGTGTCCAGCTTCGCCGCGATCGGCGGCGAGAGCCAGTTCTCCTCGACGCTGCCGATGGTCCCGTCCTCGGGCGGTGGCTGCTGCGGCGGCTCGTGCGGCTGCGGGCACAACTAGCGCGGCGCTGAGCTCCGTCTGATGCTCCTCCCGGTCACGTACCGGGTGAACGGTCGCGGCCACGCGGAGGTCGGGGGCTGCGACCTGGTCGACCTGGCCCGTACCCACGGCACGCCACTCTACGTCTACGACGAGGAGACGGTGCGTGCGCGCTGCCGGGAGTACCTGGCGGCCATGGGCGCCAGGGGCGAGGTGCTGTACTCGGCCAAGGCCTTCGCCAGCCCCGGCTTCCTGCGCGTGGTCGCCGGCGAGGGACTCGGGCTGGACGTCGTCTCCGCCGGTGAGCTGCACGTGGCGCTGACCGCCGGCTACCCCTCCGACCGGGTGCATTTCCTGGGCAACAACAAGAGTGTCGACGACGTGGCCGCCGCCTGGGAGGCGCGCGCCGTCCTCGTGATCGACGGCTTCCACGAACTGGACCTGCTGCGCAGGGTGGTGCCGGCCGGCGGCACGATGCGCTGCCAGGTCCGCATCTCGCCAGGCGTGCGGCCCGACACCCACGACTTCATCAGCACCGGTCAGCTGGACTCCAAGTTCGGCTTCTCGATCGAGTCGGGCGCCGCGCGCGAGGCGGTGGAGCTTGCGCTCGCGCACGACCGGGTCGAGCTGGTCGGCCTGCACTCGCACATCGGCTCGCAGATCTTCGACCTTCGCGGGCACGTCGCGGCGATGGAGATCATGCTCGACCTATTGGCGGAGCTGCGGCGCGACCTGGGCTTCGAGCCGCAGCGGCTGGGCGCCGGGGGCGGTCTCGGGATCGCCTACACACGGGACGACGACCCGCCGACACCGCGCCAGTTCGTGGAGACGCTGCTGGCCGCACTGGAGGCCGGCGCCGCCAGCCGCGGGCTGCGCGTGCCGCTGCTCGTGGTCGAGCCCGGCCGCTCGATCGCGGGACCGGCCGGCGTCGCGCTCTATACGGTCGGGGCCACCAAGGACGTTCCCGGCGTCCGCCGGTACGTCGCCATCGACGGCGGCATGGGCGACAACATCCGCCCCAAGCTCTACGGCGCACGCTACGAGGTGCTGCTGGCGTCCGGACCGGACCGGGCGGCGGACGGGCTGGTCACCGTCGCCGGGAAGTACTGCGAGTCCACGGACGTGCTGGTGACGGATGCCGCCCTGCCCCCCGTCCAGGAGGGGGACGTGCTCGCTGTGCCGGCGGCCGGCGCGTACTGCCTGGCCATGGCGAGCAACTACAACGGCATGCCCAGGCCAGCCGTCGTGATGGTGCGGGACGGCGAGGCGCGAACGATCAGGCGCCGCGAGACTCTCGCGGATCTGCTCACGGCCGAGGTGCTGTAAAGCACGTGCGACATGCCGGCCGGCCGCAACCTGGCCGGTGACAAAACGCGCCAGTGCCGGTATAACATCAGAGAGAGATGGTCGTGACTACCCCCACGAGCCATCCACAGGCCGCACATGGAGCCGCCGCCCTGTGTGCGGTCCTTTTCGTGGTGCGTGAGGTCTCGAACGGGCGTCTCAGCGGCCGTGTGCGCGGGGCCGCGGAGATCCCTCAGCCGCCGCGGAGGGCGGCCTCGACCGCGGCCAGCGACTCGGCCTCGGCGTCGTGGACGGCGCGCACGTGGTCGGGGCCGGCGTACCCGCCGCGCAGGGCCGCGGCGATGTCGCTCCACCGGGCGGCCGCGGCCGACACCGCCGCGGCCGCGCGCTGGTGGCCCGCGTAGGCCAGGAACGCCGACTGCGCCTGGCGCATGGCGGGGCCGCCGCCCCGCCGCTCGATCTGGTCGGCCAGGACCGCGCCGTGCCCGGCGTCCTCGGCCACCTCGACCGTCCAGCGGGCGAGGCCGGACAGGCCGAAGCGAGACCGTGCCTGGGGTGGCCCGAAGCCTTCGCGCATCTGCTCCCGGTGCGCCTCCAGCCCGGCACGAACGGCGCTGCTCACCTCGCCGTGGCCTCCGTCCACGGCCAGCCAGCGGTGCCGGGCGCCCGAGGTGCTGGTGGCCTGCAGCAGGTCGCCGGTGGGCAGTGTGCGCTGCTGGCCGTCGAAGACGGTCGCGTCCGCCCCGAGCGCCAGGACCGTGACCGCCTGGTAGGCCGCGGGGGGGCCGTCCCAGGGCAGGCGACCGGAGTCCACCCAGACGATCGGCGTTCGGCTCTCGGCCAGTTCTCGGGCCAGCCGCGTGCCCAGCGCCGCCGGGCTCGCGGCGACCTGCAGCCGGAACGGGACCTGGAGATTGCGGCAGATGGCGAACAGAAAGCCCTCCCTGGCCGTCTCTCTAGTGGTGATCCGGGTCAGCAGCGTGACCTGGTCGCCCTCGACGAACCGGCCGAACCCGGTGCCGCCGCCGATGCCGAACAGCACGTCCGGAGGCAGGGAGTCCGGCAGCGCACGCGCGAGCGCCGCGACCTCTGGCGGCGAGGCGCCATCCGTCCTGTTCACCGGGCGGAACCGAGCGGCGTGGGGATCGGAGGCATCCGCGCATCGTAGTCAGCCCGGGCGCGCCGAGCCCGTTTCGAGATGACGACGCGAAGAGTGCCCGACGCCCTGGTGGAGAGCCGGACGTTCACCGCCTTGCGGCCCCCACTGCACCCCCCACCCACCCATCAGGGGGGCGGGGCGAGAATACTGCCGGTCGGGAGGGGCGTCAATCCTGCCCGTGAAGGTCGCGTGCCGGTCCGTCGTCATCGCCAGGCCGCCGCACGTCTCAGCCCGTGTCCTTCCAGCCGGCTGGCGCGCCTCGCCGGATGGCGACCAGGCCGGCGAGGATGGAGAGGGCTATCTCGGACGGCGTCTGGGCGCCGATGTCCAGCCCGACCGGGCTCTGGATGCGCGCGATCCGGTCCGCCGCCATGCCCCTGGCCCTGAGGGCCTCCAGGTGGTGACCGGTGTGCCGGCGGCTGCCCATCAGGCCGACGAATCGCGGCTGCATCGTCAGCAGGCGCTCGAGCGTCTCGACCAGGTCGGGGGCGTCGTGGTCGGTGTGGACGACGTACAGCTCTCCGGCCGGCCGCTCCGCCGGCGGCGAGGTGGCGACGTCGAAGCCGACGTCGGGAGCCCAGCGCCGCAGCGCCTGCGCCACCGGCGTATCGGCCAGGACGACCACCAGGGGCCGGCGCAGGTACGGCTCCAGATAGACCTCGATCGAGCCCAGGTCGTGGCGGTACGTGCGCAGCCCGGGGGCGCCGTGCACGAGCAGCCCGGGGGCGTCCTCGCGCGCCTGCGAGTCGAACTCGGAGCAGCCCAGGGTTCCCGCGAGCTGACGATCACGGTCGAACAGCGCCTTGGCCCCGGTGCGGGAGGGCGGGTCGCCGTCCAGCCGTACGACGGTGGCCAGCACCACCTCCTCGCCGCTGGCGAGGCGCTGCGCCAGCTGGGACTCAACCTCGGCCATGGATCGGCAGTGAGTGTAAAACGTGGAACATCCGTTCGATCTCCTCCGCGGTGGTGTCGTAGCCGGCGGTCAGGCGCAGGCTGCCCAGCGCCTCCTCCATGGACAGGCCCATGGCGAGCAGCACGTGCGAGGGGTCCAGCGATCCCGATGCGCAGGCGGAGCCGCTCGACGCCGCCACCCCAGCGAGGTCGAGGGCCAGCAGCAGGTCCTCGCCCCGCACGTCGCGAAAGGCGGCGGTCGCGTAGTTGGGCAGCCTGGGCTCGGCGCCGGTCAGGCGAGCACCGACCCCGGCCAGCGCCTCCCGCAGCCGCGCCGCCTGCGGCCGAACCGTCGCGGACCTCCGCTCCCGGTCCCGCGCGCACACCTCCAGCGCCGCGGCGACGGCCGCCGCGGCGCCGACGTCCTCGCGGCCGGCGCGCCGGCCCAACTCCTGCGGGCCGCCGTAGGCCAGCGGCTGGAGCCGCACCCCGGCCCCGGCGAACAGCAGGCCAGCCGGGCCCGCCCCCAGCTTCTGTCCGGAGAAGGAGGCCAGGTCGGCCAGCTCCGTCGGCGGCCGCACCCAGCGCGGCCCCTGGCAGCAGTCGAGGTGGACGAGCGCGCCCAACTCCCTGGCCCGGCGGGCCACCTCCGCCACCGGCTGGAGCGTGCCTACCTCGTTGTTGGCCAGGCCCAGCGACACCAGGCCCGCGTCCTCCGGGATCTCGGTCTCGCCGGCGCCTCCGGCGTTGACCCGCAGCACGTGCACTCTGTGGCCTTCGAGCTGCAGCTGCCGGACCGCGCCCAGCACCGCCTGGTGCTCGGCCTCCCACGTCACCACCGACCGGCCCGCCGGCAGCCGGCGGCCGGCGCCCAGCAGCGCCAGGCTCACCGCCTCGGTCCCGCTGGCGCAGAAGACGATCTCCCTGCTCTCGCAGCCCAGCGCCGCGGCCGCCCGGTCCCGGGACGCATCCAGCGCGGCTCGCGCTCGCCTGCCCTCGGCATGGGGGCTGGCCGGGTTGCCGTCCGGCGCGGACTCACGCGCTCGCCGCGCCTCTGTCAGGACAGGTGCCGCGCCCGCGTCGTCCAGGTACAGCCGCGCGCCGAGATCCACCGCGTACGCGCCACCCTGGGACATCGCAGCGCTGCGTCGGTGGATCCCGGCGGCGCCGGTGCGCGACCCCGTGGACGCGCTGTCAGTTGCGATCGCGGGACGGCTGCTTGAACAGGTCGGTCAGCCGCCCCTGGAAGCCCCTGAGTGCCAGGTGCACGTCCAGCAGCTCATCCGACCCGATCGGCTCGGGCTCCGGCTCAGCCGTCTCGCCGCGCCTCGTGTCGCCGATGATATCCGCGTCTTCGGGCAGCCCGCGCTCCAGCGTCAGGTCGTCGGCCGGGAGCGACTCCAGCCCGTCACCCTGCACGGCGAGGATGAGCACGAACTGCACGTGGCAGGCGGCGCAGGTCACCTGGATGGTGTAGCGCTCCTCGACGTGCCGAAGCATGCGAAGCTCGCAGTCCCGCAGGCTGCGGCCGCAGTGGGGGCAGTTGTAGTAGCGCGCACGGTCGCGGATGAAGTCGATGAACCTCATCTCCGCGCCATCTTACCCCCGCGCCCCTCTATGCATGTGCACCCGTCGGGGCCCACGACCGCGCCGTGCACCGTGCCCGCCTCGAGCACCATGCGGTCGCCGGGACCCAGCCGGAGCTCGCGGCCGGCGACCGTGAACACGATCGACCCCGCCACGCAGTAGAGGAACTTCTCGTATGAGTGGCGGTGCTCGCCGTACACCTCGCCGGGACCGTTCGACCAGGTGTGGCAGCCGTCCGCCTCGGCCCGGAGCCGGGCCATCAGATCCTCCATCGGTGTGGCCACCATCCGATCCTACAATCGGATGCCATGCAGGAGCGGATCGCGGTCGGGTGAGAACGCTTCGCATCGGCACCCGTCAGCGGGAGGAGATGATCGATGTCACCGGCCTGGTCAGGGAGACCGTGCGCGCGGCCGGTGTGCGCGAGGGCATCTGTCTGGTCGTCTCCCCGCACACCACCTGCGGCGTGACCGTGAACGAGGGCTGGGACCCGGCGGTTCCCGCCGACGCGCTCAGCCACCTGCGCGCGGTCGTCCCGAGGGAGGCCGCGTTCTCCCACGCCGAGGGCAACAGCGACTCGCACATCAAGACCATGCTGGTCGGCACGAGCGCGACGCTGCCCATCGCCGGCGGAGAGGTGCAGCTCGGCCGCTGGCAGGCGGTCTTCCTCTGCGAGTTCGACGGCCCCAGGGATCGCGATCTGTGGGTTAGCGTTACCGGCCCGTGAGGAGCGTTCTCCGCCGGCTGCTGGCCGGCGAGCTGACCGAGGAGGAGGCCGAGGCGGAGCTGCGCCGGGTCCAGCTCGAGGAGCTGGCCGGCCGCGCCCGCCTGGACCTCGGCCGCCGCGAGCGCAGGGGCCTGCCCGAGGTGGTGCTGGCGAGCGGCAAGCTGCCCGAGGATGCGGCCCGGCTGGCGGTCACGCTGGCCCGCGAGCAGGGGCAGGGCCTCGCCAGCCGGCTCGGGCCGGAGCACTGGCGGGAGCTCGAGCGGCAGGCCGCGGAGGCCGGGTTCGAGGTGCACCGCTACCACGCGGCGGCGAGGGTGCGGCGGCCGGGCTTCGCCCCGGAGGCGAGGTCGGGGCGGGTGGCGCTCCTGACCGCGGGCACCTCGGACATGGCCGCCGCGGACGAGGCCAGGATGGTCATCGAGGCGTGCGGCCTGGAGGCACGCATGGAGGCCGACCTCGGCGTGGCCGGACTGCACCGCCTGCTGGGGCCGATGACCGAGCTGCTGGCCTGGTCACCGGATGTGCTGATCGTGGCCGCCGGCATGGACGGGGTCCTGCCGGGCGTCGTCGCGGGCCTGGTCGACCTCCCGGTGATCGGACTGCCGGTCAGCGTCGGCTACGGCGTCGGCGGCCGCGGCGAGGCCGCCCTGCTGACCATGCTCCAGTCGTGCAGCACCGGGCTGCTGGTGGTCAACGTGGACAACGGCATCGGGGCGGGGGCCGCCGCGGTGCTCATCGCCGCCCGCGCCGGGGCGGCCGGAGCGCGGCGATCACGACCAGCGCGAGCGAGGCGAGGATCAGCAGGACCAGCGCGCTGACCGTCAGCACGATGGCGAGGCGGCTGAGGTCGGCGCCGTGGGGCAGTCCGTACAGCGCGCCCAGGACGACGACGGCGACCACCAGCCCGACCAGGAGCCCGGGGAAGCCGCGCCGCTTGCGGCCGTAGAAGAAGAGCCACAGCCGGCCCGGACGGCGCCGGCTCACGCTGCGCGCTCCACCAGATCCACGAGTTCGCCCAGTCGGCCGATCGTGGGCACATCCGGGCCGATCGGCCGGCGTGCCACCGCGGTGCAGAGGACGGCCCGCATGCCGAGCCGGAGCGGTCCCTCGTAGTCCTCGAGCACGCGGTCGCCGACGTACAGGGCGTCGGCGGCGGCGACCCCGATTCGAGCCAGGGCCGCCTGGTACAGCTCGGGCGCCGGCTTGCGGCGACCCACCTCGGACGAGAAGACCACGGCGTCCACACGCTCCGCGATGCCCGTCGAGCGCACCTGGCGGTGCAGCATCTCGGGCGGAAACGGCGCGTTGGAGGCGACGGCGAGGCGCAGGCCGCGCGCGTGGAGACGCTCCAGCGTCTCGAGGGCGTCGGGGGCCAGCTGAACGGAGCGGTCCCAGCAGCGCTGCTCGAGGTCGAGGATGCGATGGAGCGTCTCCCGCGGCACGTCGAGGCCGGCACGCCGCCATGCCCGCTCGTAGACCTGGAGGTAGTCGACCTCGTGGTCGTCGATGGCGTCCAGGTCGTCCTCGAGCGGTTCCAGCACCTCACGCATCAGCGTCTCGGGGCTGGGCGCGCCCGGTCCCAGCCACGGCCGCACGTCCTCCAGCACACGGAGCAGCTCGGCCCTGGGGTAGGTGAACGTGACCAGCGTGAGGCCGTAGTCGAACAGCACCGCGCGCACCACGGAACATATCGTGCGCCTTCCCCCCCCTCCCCCTGACGCCGGGGGGTCAGGGGGGGCAAGTCGTCTTCCTTATCCATCCCTTCTATCCTTGAGCTGGTGGCCGGTCGGAAGCTGACGCACCTGGACGAGAGCGGCGCCGCGCGCATGGTCGACGTGGGCGCCAAGCCGGAGACGCGGCGCGAGGCGACCGCCGAGTGCTTCGTGCGCATGGCTCCGGATACCGTGCGCGCCCTGCGCGAGGCCGCCCTGGCCAAGGGCGACGCGCTCGGGGTGGCGCGAATCGCCGGGATCATGGGCGCCAAGCGAACTCCCGACCTGATCCCGCTGTGCCACCCGCTTCCCCTCACCTCGGTCGACGTCGACTTCGAGGTCCACGACGATGGGGTCCGTGTCGAGGCGACCGCCCGCGTGACCGGCCATACCGGCGTGGAGATGGAGGCGCTGACCGCCGCCGCGGTCGCCGGGCTGACGCTGATCGACATGGTCAAGGCCCTGGAGAAGGGCGTCTTCCTGGAGCGCGTGCGGCTGCTGGCCAAGAGCGGCGGCCGGTCCGGCGAGTGGCGGCGCCCCGCCGGCGCAGGATGAGAGGTAGACGACTTGCCCCCCCTGACCCCCCGGCGTCGGGGGAGGGGGGGAGATGAGAGCGGCCGTCCTCACGGTCAGCGACCGGGCCTCAGCCGGTTCGATGCGGGACGAGAGCGGGCCCGCGGTGCGCCGGCTCCTCGTCGCCGCCGGATTCGACGTCTCGGACGTCGCGCTGGTCCCGGACGAGCGCGATCGGATCGCGGCGTTCCTGGTTGCCGCCTCCGAGGACCACCAGCTCGTCGTGACGACGGGCGGCACCGGCCTCGGCGCGCGCGACGTCACCCCCGAGGCGACCCGTCCCCTGCTCGACTACGAGGTACCCGGCCTCGCCGAGCTGATGCGGGCCGAGGGTCTCCGCAAGACGCCGATGGCCGCGCTGTCCCGGTCGCTGGCCGGGGTGCGAGGCCGAGCCCTGATCGTCAACCTGCCGGGCAGCGTGAGAGGCGCCACCGAGTCGCTCGAGGCGATCGCGCCGGCGCTGCGTCACGCGGTCGAGCTTCTCTCCGGCGACACCGAGCATCGCGCCGGCGCTCAGTGAGTACACTTTCACCTCGCAATGCTGCACGTTGGCGCGAAGGCTCCTGACTTCAAGTTGCCGAGCTCGGGCGGCGAGGACGTCCAGCTCTCCGAGGCGTTCGCCGGTCATCGCGCGACCATCCTCGCGTTCTACGTGCTCGACTTCACGCCTGGTTGAAAGACGGAGCTGACCGAGTTCCGGTCCAGGATCGATGAGCTGACCGAGGCCGGTCTTCGCCTCTACGGCATCAGCGTCGACAGCGTCTTCTCGCACAGGGCGTTCGTCGATCAGCTCGGCGGGCTGCCGTTCGAGCTGCTCGCCGACTTCGAGCGGAAGGTGGTCGAGGCCTACGGCGTGCGCCGTGAGGATGTGCCCGGCTACTCGGGCATGCCGCAGCGTTCCGTGTTCATCGTCGACCCCGCGGGTGTCATCCGCTGGACATGGGCGCGATCGCAGGACCAGCCGCTGCCGGACTTCGACGCGGTGATCGCCGCGGCGAAGGGAATCGCCGCCACGTCGACGGACTGAGATTCAAACCAGTCGCCCGCCCGAACGTCCACCGCTTCCGCCTATAGGGCACCGCACGTCAATCGGAATCGCTCATCCAGGGGGCAGGGCGCCCTGTGGGGGGCGGTCCGAAGCTGCGGTCTCCGGTACCAGAAACCTTCGGGATCTGAAAAACCAAGTGCTGGAAGAAGTCAGGTTCACCCCGTACAATTCCCGCCCATGGTCCCCCAGGCAGTCGACTACAGCGCGCCTTTCCAGCGGGCGATCGAGCTCATCGGAAAGCGTTGGACGGGAGCCGTGATCCGGGCGTTGATGCCTGGTGCGGCGCGATTCAACCAGCTGCTGATGGGCATCCCGGGCATCAGCGATCGCGTGCTCACGGAGCGGCTGCGAGAGCTGGAGTCGGAGGGCCTGGTGGAGCGGCTGGTCGATCCGGGGCCGCCGGTTCGCGTCAGCTACCGGCTGACCGCCCGGGGCCGGGCGCTGAGTCCGGTCATCGCCTCGGTCGACGCATGGGCCGCGGACTGGATGGCGCCGCCGTCCAGCGCGGCGGCGGCGGGCTAGCCACGGCGGTCTGGTCGAGCCTGACGATCTCCCTCAGACGTTAGGTCCAACTGCCCGCTGCTACGCTTACGTCACCGATGCCTCTTGGCGATCTCTTTCGCCGCCGCCCGCCGGACGCCGAGAACTGTCCTGCGTGCGGCGCACTCCTCCCGAGTCGCGCCAACTACTGCCCGAACTGCGGCATCCGCATCGACGAACCGGAGGCCCAGCCTCTGCACATCGTCGATCGAGCCACGGGGCTGTTCAACGAGCGCTTCATCCGGCCGGTGCTGGAGGACGAGCTCCATCGTGCCCACCGGTACGGGCGGCCGCTCGGCATCGTCCTCATCGAGCCGGCGCCCAGCGGCAACCACAGCAGCCCCGAGGCCGACGAGGAGATGCTGAAGATGATGGCCGCTGCCATCGCCGGCACCCTGCGCGACGTGGACACGCCCGGCGTGCTCGCCCACCGGCCGCCCTCGCTCCTGGCCGTCCTGCCCGATACCGACGTCGCCGGGACCGCCCACGCCGCCAACCGCGTGCTGGAGGCGGTCAACAGCGCCCTGGTGCAGACCGGTCGCCGGGCGGCGCTGGGGATCGTGTGCATCCAGCACGGTCAGCGCGTGCGGGCTGGCGCGGTCATCGAGGCGGCCTCGCGGTCGCTGCAGGAGGGCGGCCGGCCCGAGTTCCTCGGCCGCTGACCGGCGTGGCGCTCGACGTGTACGTGATCCGCCACGGCGAGACGGCGTGGAGCCGCAGCGGCCAGCACACCGGGCGAACCGACCTGCCCCTTCTGCCCGAGGGCGAGGAGCAGGCGCGCCAGCTCGCCGAGCACCTCCGCGGCATCGATTTCGTCGCCGTGTGGTCGAGCGACCGCGCTCGGGCGATCCGCACCGC
>DASYBH010000313.1:0-5162 GCA_036500885.1 Candidatus Dormiibacterota bacterium | reverse complement strand
ATCCCCGGGTCGAGGCCGCCCTCGGCTCCGGATGCCTCGTAGACGGTCGCCGAGCCGAGCCGGAGCAGCTCGTCGCGCAGCCCCAGGTCCAGGGCCCCGGCGCGGCTCAGCACCAGCGCGCGAAGGCCATGCCGCAGCCGGTGCCGGCCGGGCTGCGGTACGTCGGCACGTAGTCGACCACCTCCAGCTGGAGGTGCTCCGTCGCGCCCGCCACGACCATCCAGTTGCGGATCTCCGACGTGCCCGACACCAGCTCGCCCTGCCGGACGGCGGTGATCCGCGCCGCGTCCTGCGAGCGGAACGCCTCCAGGATCCGGTGGTCGAGCTCCTCGTCGATCACGAAGTGGCTCAGGCCGCCCGACGCGACCACGGCCACCCGCGCGTCGGAGTCCCACGACTCGACCGCGCGCCGCAGCGCCCTGCCGAACCCGTAGCAGCGGCCGGCGGTCGGCTGGTTGGGCGGAAAGTACGTGTTGACCATCACGGGCAGCATCGGGACCACGTTGTCCCGCATCAGCCGGATCTTCACGAAGTTGAATGCGTGCCCGATGGAGCGACCGCCCGGCTGCTCGCGCAGCTGCGCGACGTCGAAGCCCTCCTCCATCATGCGCTCGACCACGTGCCGGCCCAGGTCCGGCACGCAGCGGTACACCTCTCGTTGCTCGCCGTAGTTGGCCCAGCGCGCGGGCCGCAGGGACGGCGGCAGCTCCTCCTCGTCCTTGGGAATCGACTCGACGCTCTCACCCCAGTACACCGCGAGCGTCGGCATGCCGTCGTCGAGGAACATCTCGCGCTGGTCGTCCCCCACGATCAGCACCGCGTCGGGCGCCGCCGCGGCGAGCGTCTGGGCGAGGGCGTCGATGCCCGCGTCGCAGCGCCGGTGCTTCTCCAGCCAGACGCCGTCGTCGATCTGCGCCTCCAGCCCCTCGCCCTGGCGAGCCGCGACCAGACCGTCGTAGTCGTAGACGACGCCCCGGAAGTGCAGCTGCTTGTTCTGCCGATCGCGTTCGGCGTGCAGCCGCCACAGCTCACTCGGCGTGCTCAGCTGCGGGCTGTGCGAAGCAGCGATGCCGCCCACGATCGTTGCCATTCCCTAACCTCCAGGATTGGGTGACGCGAAGCTCGGAGCGGCGCCCACCAGGCGCGCCGGGTTGGCCACGGCCATGGTGCGCACCTCGTCAGCGGAGAACCCCGCCGCGAGCAGGCGATCCGCGAAGTCCGCCAGCCCGTCGGCGACCGGCGGGTTGGCGGCCTGACCGAGGTCCGTCGAGATCACTGCCGCGTCGGCGCCGGTCGCGCGGACGTTCGCGTACACGGTTGCCCACGTGGTCTTGCCGGTGAACGCGGTCGTGTAGCAGTGCTCGATCAGCGCGCCCAGGCGCGCCAGCTCGACCTGCTGGTCCGCGCTCAGGTCGACGCTCGGGAACTCGGCGTGCGTCACGAGCATGGACCTCACGCCCACCTCCCTGGCCCGGCGCACGAGCGCGAAGATCTCCTCCGGCCCGACGTGCCCGGTCGCCAGCACCATGTCGTAGCCGGCGATGATCTCCAGGCACTGGACCGCGGCGTCCACCAGCCTGCCGCCCCCGTCCAGCAGCGAGATCGGGGCGGGATAGTTCCGCTGCGCCCGCAGCCGGTCGTGGAACGCGCCCCACGCCGGCGCCGGTGAGCCGGCCGGCCGGCGATCCCATTCGTTGGCGGCGTCGACGGTCGGCATCCAGGCCACGCGGGCGCCCAGCCGGGCGGCCACCTCGAGCGCCGCCGGGTTGAGCCCACCCACCGAGTGGTTCAGCGTGATCGCGCCCTGCACGCGCACCTCCGGCACGGCGCGGTTCACCGTGATGGCGCGCTCCGCGGTGGGCACGTAGTGCGACTTGATGACGAATCCCTGCAGCCCGTGGCGCTGGAACTCGCGGGCCAGGTCGACGTCGTCGACGCGGCGCGGGATGACGTCGGGGGCGACGTGCACGTGCAGGTCGATGGCGCCGCGGATGGCTGCCCAGGCCGCCCTGGACGGCGGCCGTTCGAGCTCTGTCACCACGTCGGCCTCATGCTAATGACGGCCGCGAGGATGTGTCCAACAGGATTCTGCGATGGCCGGCATCGGCGCGACCGATCACGCGTCGTGGCCGCGCAGCCACGCGACGTAGTCGGCGATGCCGCTGTCGATGTCGTACGACGGCGCATAGGTGGTCTCCTCCTGGATGCGCGTGATGTCCATGTGCGCGGGCTCCGCGCCCACGGGCAGGCCGCGCGAGGGCAGCGCGATCGCGGCCGCGGGGACGGCGCGACGCACCGCGTTCGCGACCGCGCCGTTGGTGACCGAGCGGCCGGCCCCCACGTTGTACACGCGATGGCGGAGCGCCGGCGACAGGTGGAGCAGCCGGACGCCCTCCGCGCAGTCCTTCACGTAGCACAGGTCGCCGCCGTCCTCCAGGTACTGGACGCCGCCGCGCACGCCCTCGAGGTCCGGCTCGGTCCCCGCCACGGCCGCGTGACACAGGCGGCTGGGCAGGTTGGCCATGCTGTGGTAGAGCGGCCCGTAGATCGCCGCCATCCGCAGCATCAGCACGTCGAGACCGGTCCGGTCCGCGAAGTGGAGTCCCACGATCTCCATCGCCTTCTTGGCAGCTTCGATGTGGGAGGCGGACTCGACCGGCAGCGGCATGTCCTCGCGCCACGGCCCGGCGCCGGCCATGCCGTAGACGGCCAGGGAGCTGGCCACGGACACCCGCCGCGCGCCGTGCTGCCGGGCCGCCTCCAGGACGTTGACGAGGCAGTGGATCGCCGACCCGTACTCCTGCGCGGGGCCGGTACCCAGCGCGGGCGACGCCAGGTGCAAGACGCTCGTCACCGCGTGGCGGCGCAGCACGTCCAGCAGGCCCCAGCCGTCACCCAGATCGACGGTCTCGACGTGCACCCGGCGGCCCAGCTCCGGCTGCAGGAAGTCGGGCAGGCGCCACGTGCGGAACCGGGTCAGGACCACGTCCTCGCCGGCGTCCAGGAGCCGCCGGGCGGTGTGCAGCCCGATGAACCCCATGCCGCCGGTGACCAGGATCATTTCCTGTGCAGCTGGAAGTACCGGTGGCGCTTGCGCGCCTCGTCCAGACGGCTGCCCGACTCGATCTCCTCGCGAATGCGGTCCTCGGCCGCCGCGATCTCCCGGGAGATGCCCAGCACCTCGGCCTCGCGCTCCCTGGGGATCACGATCACGCCGTCGGCGTCGCCGGCGAGCAGGTCGCCGGGCTCCACGCGCACGTCGCCCAGCGACACCGACACCTGGTAGCCGTCGGCCTGCACCCTGCCGCGGCCTGTCCGCATCGTCACGCCCCGGCTGAAGATCGGGTAGCCGAGCTCCAGGCTCCGGGATGCGTCGCGGCAGACGCCGTGGATCACCGTGCCGGCGAGCCCCTTGCGGTGGGCCATGATGGTCAGGATGTCGCCCCAGACCGTGGCGTCCGGCCGGCCGCCGTTGTCGAGCACGACGACGCTGCCCTCCGGCACGTCGTCGATGTAGTCGCCCACCGTCCCGCTGACCACCGCGACCGGGATGGTGCGCACGGTGAAGGCCCTGCCGACCATCCGGAAGCCGCGGTCGAGCGGGGCGATCCCGAGGGCCTGGCAGGGGACGCCCAACCGATCCATCGCGTCGCTCAGCGTGGAGGTCGAGTGGTGCTTGAACTCCTCGACGTGCGCGTCCAAATCGATGCGTGCCTCCTCATCTCCCCCCCTCACCTGCCGGGGGGGTTCGCCCACCCCGGCCCCCCGCGAGCGGAGGGCCGGGTGGACCTGCTCAATTCGGGTGCTACTTGGCCTGGCAGCTGCCGATCGCGGGCAGCCTGTCAGGGGTCAGGGTGGTCAACACCTGCTCGCTCTGACCGTTGATCTTGGCGATGTACGTGGTCGTGACGCCCTGGTGGTCGGCCGCGTTCATTGTGAAGCTGCCGCCCGGGAAGTCCGCGCCCGGGCCGGACCTGACCTTCTCGAACGCCTTGATCAGCCTGGCGGTGTCGGCCTTGCCCGTGAAGTTGGAGGCCAGCATCGCCTGCTTGAGCGCCGTGATGGCGGTGTAGCCCTCGTAGCCGAGGTCGCCCGGCACCGCCTTGTCGACGCCGCCGAGGGCCTTGACGATGGCGGCGTCCTCCTTGGCGAGCTGGGAGGTGAACGCCCTGTGATACGCGATGTCGAACTTGTTGTCCTGGGCCGACTCGGACAGCTCCGGCGACTGGCCGATGTCCCCGGTCAGCGAGTCAGGGTACACGCCCGCGAAGCGCTCCTTGCCGAACACGCCCACGATCGGCATCCTCGCGCCGATGTTGAACTGGGCGATCGTCGACGACGCCCGCACCAGGTCGGAGCCCACCTCGGCGTTGATCAGCCCGTTGACCGAGCCGTCCGTCGCGATCCTGGTGATGTACGGCGTCATGTTGGTCTCGTTCTGCGGGATCGGGATGACCTGGGCCAGCTCACCTCCCGCCGCCTGCATGCCCACCTTGTAGGCCGCCAGCTGGGACTGCCCGAACGCGTAGTCGGGGTAGATGAACGACCACTTCTTGCCATACGCGTTCACGATGTAGGACGACAGCGGGACGTTCACCTGGCGGCCCTGCGGCGTGATCCGGAAGCTGTACTGGTTGCACTGCATGGCAGTGAAGGCCTCCGCGGCGCAGCCGGTGGAGGCCACGTACACGACCTGGAGCCTCGGCACCAGGTTCTCCACGCCCAGGCACTCGCTGCTGAGCACCGCGCCGACCAGCACGTCGACGCCCTGCTGCTGGACGAGCTGCTGCGCCAGCGCGACCGCCTTGCTGGGATCGGCCTGCGGGTCGGCGAAGGTCAGCTCCAGCTTGTGACCGTGGATGCCGCCCGCGGCGTTGATCTGGGCGACCGCGAGGTCCGTGTTGACGCGCATCTCGGCGCCCTCGACCGCCGTCAGCGGCGCGGCGTCGTCGAGGACCCCGATCTTGATCGGCGGACCGGACGCCTGCTGGCCCGTGCCGGTGCTCGCTCCACCGCACGCGGCGATGGCGAGCAGGGCGGCGGCCGCCGGCACAAGTGCTCTCGACACTCTCCCTCCCCCCCTCATCCGCCGGGGGGTCAGGGGGGGCAGGTCGTCTTCCTCAACCCCCCTCGTCTGCCGGGGGGGCAAGTCGTGTTCCTTC
>DASYBH010000312.1:0-4142 GCA_036500885.1 Candidatus Dormiibacterota bacterium | reverse complement strand
CATGGCCCGCTCCGTTGCCTCGGGGTCGTTGTAGTAGCCCTTCATGACCACGTTGCCCCGCACCACGATCTCGCCCATGGTCTGCCCGTCGTGCGGGACCTCGTGCCCCGTCTCGTCGAAGACCCCCAGCTCCCCGGAGGTCAGCAGCTCGACGCCCTGACGTGCCTTCACCACCGCGCGCTCCGCCGCCGGCAGGTCGAGGTGCTCGGGACGCGGTTCGCAGACGGTGATGAACGGCGCGGTCTCCGTCAGCCCGTACGCCTGCGTGACCTCCCAGTCGAGGCCGCCCTCGAGGCGTTCGATGGTGGCGGCCGCCGGCGGCGCGCCGGCCGTGACCACCCGGACCCCCGCGGGGACGTCGCCGCGCATCTCGCGGGGGGCGCTGGCCAGGCCGATCAGCACGGTCGGCGCGGCGCAGAGCCAGCCGACGCGCTCGCGGCGGACGAGGTCGAAGATCCGGGCCGGCTCCACCTTCGGCAGGCAGATATGGGTGCCGCCGACCGCCGTGACCGTCCAGACGAACGTCCAGCCGTTGGCGTGGAACATCGGGAGGGTCCACAGGTACCGGTCGTCGATGCGCAGAGGGAGGTGCAGCAGCGTCCCCACGACGTTCGTGTAGGCGTTGCGGTGGGTGATCATCACGCCCTTGGGACGCGCGGTCGTGCCGCTCGTGTAGTTGATCGTCAGCAGGTCCTGCTCCGAGATGCGCGGCCGCGCGAACTCGGTCCCGGCTGCTCCCAGCAGCTCCTCGTAGTCCAGCCAGCCTTCGCGCGCGCCATCGAGGGAGACGAAGTGCTCGACGTCGGGCAGCTCTGTCCGAATGGAGTCCACGGCGTCCAGGTGGTCGGCGTGGGCGCAGACGACGCGGGCGCCCGAGTGGGCGATGATGTAGGCGAAGTCGCTCGACGACAGCCGGTAGTTGATCGGCACCAGCACGGCGCCCAGCGCGGGGACGGCGTAGAAGGACTCGAGCTGCGCGTGGGTGTTCGGCGCGATGTAGGCGACGCGGTCGCCCCGGCCGATACCAATCCGCTGCAGCGTCGTGGACCAGCGGTCGCACCGCTCGAAGAACTGCCGGTAGGTCAGCCGCAGGTCACCGTCCACGACCGCTTCGCGGTCGGGGTACAGGCGACCCGAGCGCCGGGCGAACTCCAACGGCGTCAGGGGCGCATCCATGGTCTACCTCCCTTGTCTCTCTCGCTCTCGGAAGCTTGTCATCGTAAGCGCCGGCACCCCCGCCTGGAATGGGCCTGATGACCCATCCGTCTGGGAGGGGATCACGACCACGTGCGCCTACGCGCGCCGCCGGACTCGCCCACCGCGTACGCGCCCCCCAGGACTTCACTGCGCTGCGTCGGTGGATACCGGCGTTGCGCCCGCAGCCAGGACCATCATCGCCACCCCGCCCGTCGCGAGGGTCACGAATGCGGCTGGCGGCCAGCCGGTCGCATCCCATGTGGCGCCGCCGGCGAGGGGCCCCGCGAAGGAGGTCGCGTACAGGATGAGGAAGATCCCGGCGCTGAACCGGGGGACGTCGGGTCCCGCGGCCAGGAACGGCGGCAGGGCCAGCGTCAACACCAGCGCGAGCGCAGCCGCGAACCCGATCACGCTCACCCACAGCACGATCCAGGGGCCGGGGGTCAGCACCAGCCCGACCGCGGCGGCAGCGATCAGGGCGCCCGAGAGAACGAACGGGCCCCGCCGCCCCACCAGGCGGCCGGCCAGCAGCAGGATGGCGATGGAGGCGCCGAGCTGGCTGGCGTTCAGCGCGGTCAGCCCGGCGTCCTTCAGCTCCGCGTGCCCTGTGGCGCGGAGGAAGTCGGGGATGAAGGCGTTCGTGCCGAAGTACGCGGCGGACGCCAGGCCCATGATCAGGCCCACCCGCCACATCTGGCCGTTGCGGAAGTCGGGCAGCCAGAGGCGACGGTCGCCGTTGCGGTCCAGCGCGATGTGCGGGGTCATCGCCAGCAGGAGTCCCGCCACCACCAGCGCCGGCAGCGCCCACAGGACCAGCGTCCACTGCCAGCTGCCGCCCAGCGCCGGTATGACGAGCGGCCCGGTGAGCGAGGCGGGGACCATCTCCCCGAACAGCAGGCCGTTGGAGTACACGGCGGTGGCCAGCGCGACGCGGTGTGGGAACCACTCGCGCGTCAGCGTGGGGAAGACGGGTTGGCTGACCGCGACCCCGACACCCATCACCCCGGTCATGGCGAAGAGCACGAGGACGCTGGTGCCGGCGCCGCGGAGCGCGGCGCCCAGTGCGATCGTGAGGAGGCCGGCGGCCAGCGCGCGGCGGGCGCCGGCGCGGGCGATGAGAAGCGAGCCCGGGATGGCGGCGATGGCCAGCAGGAGCACAGGGAGACCGGTGAGGATCGAGATGCCCTTCTCGTCGAGCCCGAGGTCGCGATGGATCGCGGGGATGACCGGCGGCACCGCCAGGAGCGTGACGCGGAGATCGAACCCGCCGAGCCAGAGCAGCGCCAGGTTCAGGATGTCACGGCGGGTGAGGGACGGCGGCGCTCCGACCCTGGGGGGGCGGGTCCGTACGCGCCCCCCAGGACGTCGCGCTGCGTCGGTGGATACCGGCGAGCCATGCGCCGGCTCAGTCACGCGCCGCGCCAATCGCCTCGAGCGCCGCGGGGTTCTCCAGCGCTGTGAGGTCGCCGGGCTCCAGTCCCAGGTAGACCGACCGCACCACACGCCGCAGGATTTTCGCGTTGCGGGTGCGGGGCAGGTCCCCGACGAAGTGCACCGCCCTGGGCCGCAGAGGCTTGCCGAGCGCGGTGGCCACCTCGTCCTTGAGCCGCTCGGCCAGGCCGGGGCCGGCCTCCTCGCCGGGCCGCAGCACCACGAAGCAGACCAGCGCCTCGCCCTTCAGCTCGTCGGGCACGCCGATGGCCGCGGCCTCGGCGACGGCCGTGTCGCCCACCAGCACCGACTCCACCTCGGCCGGCCCGAGCCGCTTGCCTGCCACCTTGATCGTGTCGTCGGAGCGGCCGAGCACATACCAGAGACCGTCGTCGGCGACGTAGGCCCAGTCGCCGTGCACCCAGGTGCCGGGGAAGCGCGACCAGTACGTCTCGAGGTATCGCTCCCGGCTCCCCCAGAAGCCGCGCGTCATTCCGGGCCACGGCCGCCGGACCACCAGCTCGCCGACCTCGCCGCGAACGCTCCGGCCGTGCTCGTCGACGACGTCGGCGGCCATGCCGGGCAGCGGGCCGGCGAAGGAGCACGGCCGCACCCTGCTGAGCACGTTGCCGCAGAGGATGCCGCCGGCGATCTCGGTGCCGCCGGTGTAGTTGATCACCGGCGCCCGACCCCCGCCGACCTCGTGGAAGTACCAGTGGAAGGGATCGGGGTTCCACGGCTCCCCCGTTCCGCCGAGCACCCGGAGGCTGGACAGATCGTGGCGGCGCGGGTGCTCGGGGCCGGCCGACATCAGACCGCGGATCAATGTGGGGGAGACCCCCATGATCGTGACGCGGTGGTCGGCGACCATGCGCCACAGGCGATCGGGAGCGGGCGTGTCCGGGGTGCCGTCGTAGAGCACCATCGTGGCACCCAGGATCAGGCTGCCGAAGATCAGCCAGGGGCCCATCATCCAGCCGATATCGGTGAACCAGAAGAGCACGTCGCCGGACTGGACGTCGAAGCCGTGCGCCATGTCCTGCGCGGTCTTGATGGGGAAGCCTCCGTGAACGTGGACGGCTCCCTTCGGCCTGCCCGTGGTGCCACTGGTGTAGATGACCATCAGCGGCGTCTCGGGGTCCAGCACCTCCGTCTCCAGGTCCGGCGCCTCGGCCTGCACCAGCTCGGACCAATCGTGGTCGCGCCCATCCGTCCAGGGAATCTCGCGCCCGACCCTGCGGAGCACGAGCACGTGCTCGACGCCCGGCGCCTCGGCCAGGGCCAGGTCGGCCGTCTCCTTCATGCGCACGACCTGCCCTCGCCGGTGGAACCCGTCGGCGCAGAGGAGGATCTTCGCCCGCCCGTCGTTCAGTCGGCTGGCGATCGCCGCGCCGCCGTAGCCGCTGAACAGGGGCAGGACGATCGCGCCCAGCTTGGCGCAGGCCAGCAGCGCGACGGCCGTCTCGGGCACGAGTGGCATGTAGACGGCCACCCGATCGCCCCTGCTCACGCCC
>DASYBH010000311.1:0-7796 GCA_036500885.1 Candidatus Dormiibacterota bacterium | reverse complement strand
GGCATCCCCGACCACGTGCACGTGCACGTCGTCCCCCGCTGGAGCGGGGACACCAACTTCCTCCCCGTCCTCGCGGAGGTCAAGGTCGTGAACGAGCACCTGGACCGGACGTGGGAGAAAGTCGCGGAGGCGTTCGCCACCGGTTGACGCACGCGCATGGTGCAGATGTGGGGGCAATCGCAGGGCAGCGCCGGGGACTCACGCGCCGGGGACGACGCAGAGACGTTGATCGCGGGGCTGCCGCCCTACGTCGCCGGCGTCCGCTCCGGTCGTGCGGTTCGCCTGCTGCGCGTCGGCCGAATCGAGCTAGAGACCATACGTCTTGGCGATGATCTCCTTCATGACCTCGTCGGTGCCGGCGCCGATCCGGGACAGACGCGCGTCGCGCCAGGCCCGCTCGACCGGGTACTCGGCCATGTAGCCGTGGCCGCCGAGGATCTGGATCGCCTCGTCGGCCACGTCGACGGCGAGCTGCGACACCAGCAGCTTGGACTGCGAGATCTCCCGCACCGGGTACTCCCCGCGGTCCCACTTGCCGCACGTCTCGTATACCAGCGCCTGGACCGCCGCGATCCTGTTCGCCATGTCCACCAGGCGGTGCTTGATGACCTGGAACCGCGCGATCGGGCGCCCGAAGGCGACGCGATCCTTCGCGTACTGCATCGCGTACTCGAACGTCGCCTGGGCTCCCGCGATCCCGCCGCAGGCCGCGATCAACCGCTCGCCCTGCAGCTCCCACATGAGCTCGGTCCAGCCCTCGCCCTCCTGGCCGAGCCGGCAGTCCACGGGCACCCGGCAGTCGTCGAAGACGAGCTCGGCGGTGTCCGACGAGTGCATCCCGAGCTTCTTGAGCGTGCGCGCCACGTGGAACCCCGGGGTGTCCTTGGGCACCAGGAAGAGGGAGAAGCCCTTGTGCCCGGCGCCGGTGTCCGTCCTCGCCACCACCAGGCACCAGTGGCAGCGCCGGCCGTTGGTGATGAAGGTCTTCCGGCCGTTGATGACGTACCCGCCGTCCTGGCGCCGCGCGGTGGTCCGCATCGCCGCCAGGTCCGAGCCGGCGTCCGGCTCCGTCATGGCGATGGCCGCGATGGCGTCGCCGCTGATGGCCGGGGCCAGGAAGCGGCGCTTCTGCTCGTCCGTGCCGAACCGGGCGACCGGCGGGGTGGCCATCTCGGCCTGGACGGCCACCGCCATGCCGAGCCCGCCGCAGTGGGCTCGCGCCATCTCCTCGGAGAGGACCACGGCGGAGAAGTAGTCGCCGCCCTGGCCGCCGTGCTCGGGCGGGTAGCGGAGACCGAGGAGGCCGAGCTCACCGAATCGCTTCATGATCGAGTCCGGGAACGTGGTCTCCTCCCACTCGTCGAGGTGGGGCACGACCTCCCGCTCCAGGAAGCGACGAACGTGCAGCCGGAGCTCCTCGTGCGCGTCGGTGAAGTGCATTCGGATCGATTCTATTGGTGGCCCGGCCAGGTGGTGAGCCCAGATGGACGCCGCCGTGCGCTATCATTGCGCGCGGCTCGTGGGGGTGTCGAGCCATCCTCAGTCTCGTCAATAAGGCACGTACAGGAGTTCGCTTGGGTTCGGTCATCAAGAAGCGGCGCAAGAAGATGCGGAAGCACAAGCATCGGAAGATGCTGAAGAAGACGCGTTGGCAGCGCCGCGCCCACGCCTAGCCGGGTTTTCGCACCAGCGTCGCTTCGCGGACTGACCCGCACCGGCTGAACGTCAACCACTGGCCGACCAGTCCTCTTCGAAGCGGCTGGCGAAGCCGGCTGTGACCTGCTGATCCTCGGACAGCAGGTCCAGCTCGTGGTTGATCGAAAGGCCGTTGTGGCTCCAGTTCGCCGAGCCGAGCAGCAGCACTCGCCGGTCGAACAGGCCGGCCTTGGCGTGCAGTTTGGCGCCGGGCGGCACCGGGTACCAGCGCGCCTCGACCCCGGACGCCAGCAGCAGGTCGAAGCTCGGCCGGTTGACGTCCTGTTTCGGGTCGAGCAGGACACGCACGCGGGCGCCCCGCCTGTGCGCGGCCGCCAGCCCGGCGATCACATCCGGATCGGTCAGCACGAATATCTCCGCCTCGACGGACCGGTGCGCACCCGCGAGGGCGCCGAGCAGCCGGGCGCGGACCTCCTCGCCCGGCGCGGTCTGAGCCACGGTGCCGCCGGTCGCCGGCAGGGGTGCCGGGACGCCGCCCGCGAAGGACCAGTCCTGCTGGAAGATCGCCCGCAGCCGCCCGAGCAGGTCCGGCGACTCGGTCTCGAATGCGTAGTCGTGGTTGCGGTAGCTGTTCTGGCCCCAGTTCATGCCGCCCACCAGAGCCGCGTCGCCCGCCAGCAGCAGCTTGACGTGGTCGATCTGGTGGCGGCGGTCGTCCACCGGATATGCGCGGACGGCCAGGCCGGCCGCCTGGAGGCTGTCGGCCATGTGGGCGCTGACGGGCACGGTGCGGTCCACGATCACGCGGACGTCGGCGCCGCGGTCCCGCGCCTGCCGCAGGGCGGTCGCCAGGTCGGCGCGCCCGAACTCGTACATCTCCAGCCAGACCGCCTGGCCGGAGCCGGCGCCGTCCAGCAGCCGCCGTACGGGGGTGAAGATGGCCGCGTCCTGCCAGAGTCGGAGGCCGCCGCCGGCCGATGCGCTCGGCGCCGGCGAGCGCGCCCCGGCGGGGCCGGCTGCGCGAACCGGCCAGCCGCAGCCGGCGAGAAGGAGCAGTGCGATGAGGAGAGCGGTGATTCGATGCATGGCCAGGCCAGGCTATGGGCTGGCCGGCGAGGCGCCAACCCATCCCGTTAAGGCCGGTCAGGAGATCGGTTCGACCGGGGTGCCGGGTCGCGCGCCGAGGCGCTGGTCCGCTCGCCCCTCCCGGACCGCCACCTCGATGAACCCCATCGAGCCCACGAACAAGAACGGGGTGTCGGGCGGCGCCTCGCTGAATGTTCGCGCACCCGCGCGCACTTCGTGGCCGTTGACGCGCAGGCCGGCAACGGGCGGCTCGAGGCTCGTCACCAGGTTGCCGAAGTGGTCCACCCACAGCACCGAGGGACCACGGGCGGGCAGCGGCTGCGGCGCGCCGCCCAGCGGCGAGCCGAGCGAGTCGGGCGGGCGGCCCGCCGACAGGGCCGCCGCCGCCGGCGCGAAGACGTCGCGGCCCTCGAACGTGGGCGATGCGCCCGCCGGGCGACGAAGGTCGATCGCGACCCCCGGAGCCGAGCGGGCCTTCGACAGCACCATCCCGAACAGCCCGTTGTCCGGCCCCACGTACCACGAGCCATCGAGCTCGAACGCGACGCCCCGGCGACGGCTCCCCACGCCCGGGTCGACCACGGCGAGATGCACCGCGCCCGGCGCGAAGTGGCGTGTGCCGGCCCAGAGCACGAACGCACCGGCGACCACGTCGAACGGCGGCACGCTGTGGCTGACGTCGATCAACCGCGCGCCGGGGCAGCCTTCGAGCACGCGCGCCTTCATGGCCGCCACGTAGGGCGAGCCCTCGCCGAAGTCGCTGGTAAGAGTGATCAGCGGCAGGGCGCTCTGCCCTCCCCTACCAGTAGCGCTGCTCCAGCCACGGGTCCGCGTCGTCGTGATAGCCGCGCTGCTCCCAGAAGCCGAGGCGGTTTGCCGGCATGAACTCGAGGCCGCGCAGCCACTTGGCCGACTTCCAGAAGTACTTCTTGGGCACCAGCAGCCGCAGTGGGTAGCCGTGGTCGGCCGTCAGATCCGCGCCGTTCCAGCCGTAGCAGAGCAGCACGTCGTCGTCATCGAGCACCGCGAGCGGGACGCTGGTCGTATAGCCGAACTCGCAATGAGCCATCACGTGCGTGACCTCGGCCCGTGGCCGGCAGCGCTGGAGGATCTCCTGGATGGCCACCCCGCTCCACGTGTCGCCGAGGCGGCTCCACCCGGTGACGCAGTGGATGTCGGCCACGACGTCCTTTCGAGGCAGGGCGCGCACGTCGTCGTAGCTCAGCTTCAGCTCCTGTTCGATCGCGCCGAAGACCCTCAGGTCCCAGTTCGCCACGTCTGTCCGCGGCACCGGGCCGAAGTGGAGGAGCGGCCAGCGGTCGGGTGCGGTCAGCGTCTGGCCGGGCGGCACCCGGGCCGGATCGACGCCCTCGGGCAGCCGCCGGGGTCTGGTGGAGGAGCTCACGAGGTGAGTGTACGAACGGAGCCGGTCAGGGTCTCTGGGCGGTGAACGACCAGCGCTGGGAGAAGTCCCTGCCGTCGATGGTGCCGGTCACCACGGCCGTGTACCTCACGCCGGACTGGAGAGGCTTCCTGGGGAGCAGCGCCCACTGGTTGCCGGCGAGCTGCCCTGCCGGCGCCAGCGTGTAGCTCGGCACGTCCTTGCCGTCGGGGCCGAGCAGGCGGCTGGTGCTGAGACGCAGCTGCTGGGCGTCACCGACCTGGAGCGTGATCGGGTATCCAGCCGGCGCGATGGCGGACTGGGGCAGCGGATCGGGCACCTCGCCCATGAACGTCACCGGGACGCCCTCCTGCCCGTCGCCGGGATAGGTCACCGGGTCTCCCGTGGCCGCGGGACCTGAGCCCACGTCGAGCACGGAGACGGCGATCGGACCGACGCGAGCCTCCCCGAACCCCACCGCCGCCGTCTCGCGGCTCATCAGCGGGAATCGATGGAAGACCGAGTCGATCCAGCCCTGCACGCTGGCGCCGGCCGTGAAGACGTGGCCCGCCACCTCCGTCGCCCGCGGGCCGCCGTAACCGAAATGACGGTCTCTGTCGAGTGCGGCGGCGCCCGTGAACCCCGGGAGCGCGGGGTCCTCAGCGGTGATGCCGGCGCCGCTGAGCTGAGACTGACCGGCGTTGAAGAGATAGAAGTAGGCATGAGCCTGGGCCGCCTCGGCCAGGGCGGGATCCTCCTGCACGGCGGACAGACCGCGCGCCGTACGCAGATTGTTGACCGCGTCCAGGGCCGTCTTCCGTTCGGTGGTGAGGTCCGGGGGCCGCTGCGGCGCGACCGTGCCGAGGTCCGCTGCGGGGTCCTTCTTCAACACCAGCAGGTCGAGCGCACGGAGGAACTCGTAGATCGCGCTCGACGTGGGGCTGCGCTGCAGCGCGGTCAGCAGCACGTCGTGGGCCGCGTTGAAGTCGCGGTTCACCACCGCATCGATCTCGGCAAGGCCGACCGCCGCCTCGGCTCCATCCGGTCGCGCCTGCGCGGCCGCGAGGTAGAGCGAGGACGCGCGCATGGGATCTCCACCGGTGAACGCGGCATCCGCTGCGCCGACGATCAGCGGGTAGTTCCTCGCGTGGGCCGAGAGCAGCCTGTCGGTGATGGCGCGTGCCGCCTCGGTCCGCCGGTTGCCGTAGTCGTAGCGGACCAGGTCCAGCGGCCGTTCGGGGAAGCCGGGCTCGGCCTTGACGGCGAGCTCGCTGTAGTTCAGCTCCGACTGCAGGTCGCCGCGGCTCCGGTAGTAGTTGGACCACTCGCGGTAGACCTCCGCCTGCACGTAGGCGTCGCCGCCCATGTCCTCAGCGGTGCGCAGCTCGCGCGCGGCGACGTCGTAGCGGCCGGCGTCGGCGAGCGCCTCCGAGTAGAAGATGTGCGCCAGGGGCACCACGGGCTTCTTCGCTACCGCTCGGGCACCGGCCTGAACGGCTGCGTCGATGTCCTGGCCCCAGTCGAGGGCTCTCGTCAGCCGCGCGAGGGAATCCGAGTCCGCCCTGAGCGCGACCCCGGCCTCGGCCTGGGCGATGGCCTCCTGGAAGCGGTTCTCGTAGGCAAGCAGGGTCGACAGGTGGGCGGCAGCCCCAGGCACTTCGGCGCTGACGAGCGAACGGTAGGCCGCCTCCGCGCCCGCGTAGTCACCGGTGAGGAGCTTGCCGTCGGCCGCGACAACACGCCGGTCGACCGACGAGCCGGGCGTGGGCGCCGGCGTGGCGTGGACCAGCGGCCCCTGGCAGGCGACGACCGCCACGCACAGCAGCGGGAACAGCATGCGAGTCGTCCGACGTCCGCGCACCGGGGACATTCTAGGCTCCGCCGTATACTGGCCGATGCAAGTCGGCGGGCCGGTAGCTCAGTTGGGAGAGCGCCTCCCTCGCACGGAGGAGGTCAGCGGTTCGAATCCGCTTCGGTCCACCAATCCCCCTCTCCCGTTCGATTAGAACTCCTCCCTTCGGTTTTCGCCTGCCTCCCGAGTTGTGGACTTTGCGACTTCCTCGACTTGATCAGGCTGCGTGTGCCACGAGATCGACCGCACGTCGAGCGTTTGCCTGTGCGGCCTGCGGTTCGGTTGAAGTCGAGGAAGTTCCGGTCCATGCTGACTAGGCCGGGGCCAAGGGGCCGCGGAAGAGGATCTGCACCGGCCGTGGCTCGTAGCCGAGCTGGGCGTTGAGGGCCCGCATCGGGTCGTTGGCTTCGTTGTTGTACGTGACCAGCTCGCGATAGCCGTGGGCGCGCGCCCAGGCGATCTGGGCGGACTTCAGCGCCAGGGCGACGCCCCGCCGCCGCCATCCCCGGGTCACCGCGGTCAGCATGTGCTCGGCGACGCCCGACTCGGCCCCACGGGGGTTCAGGCCGGCGAAGCCGACCACCCGACCCCTGGCCAGCGCCAGGAACGACCCGTCCGGCAGGGCGTCGTCGATGTTCTCGTGCCGCCACTCCGGCAGCGGGGGCACGACGTACTCCTCGGCACCGGCGATCTCATCGGCGGTCTCGGCCGCCAGAGCATACGCCTCGGGTGCCAGGTCGAGGCACGAGCCGAGGGTGACGATCTCGACTCCCTCCGGCGGGCCGGCCACGCCACGGTCCCGTGATCCTGCCAGGTCTAGGCGAACCTCGCACTCCCGCCCGATCTCCGCGAAGCCGCGATGGGCCAGGAAGCGGAGCGTGGCCTCGTCGTCCGCCACCGCCCGCGTGCGGATGGCATCCAGCCCGAGCCGGTGAGCATGCGCCGAGACCACCGCGTAGAGCGCGGAGCCGACGCCAAGACCGCGACGGCCCGGCAGCACGCGGACCATCGCGAAGGCCAGGCCGGCGCTGTTCGAGCGCCTTGTCACCGAGCAGCCGGCGGCACCTCCATCCACCCACGCCAGGTGCCAGGCCCCCTCCGGGTCGCGCTCGATCATCCGGCTGAGCTCGTCGGGCGCGACCGGATCGGCCGGATCCACCTCATTCTTGATCGCCGCCCAGGCGATGCAGTCCGACTCATCGGCCACTCGTCGTACATCCACAGTGGCGATCCTACTGGACAGCGTACGCGCGGATGACATCAGTGAGAGGCCCACGCCATCGGCCAGTAGGGAGTAGCCCGGGACTGACTGGTGAGAGGGGCCGAGCGGCGAACATGAAGATGCCCTCATGTGGCATGGTGTCGAGCTTGCCAACCAGACACTGCCAGCAAGAGGGCTCCGCGATGGTGAGCGCACGGGATGCGTGACCAGCCAGCGCCGCTCGTCGCTGGCGGCGGCAGCGGAGATCTCCCCACGTGCCTGCACCCGCGTCTTGGCTCGCGTTCCTGGACCTGTTCGGACCTTGCTTCACCGCGCCCGGCCGGCTCCTCTTCGAGCAGCTCGCCACTGCCTGGACTCTGTGTCCCGGCCGCCGCACCCTGACCCGGCTCTGGAGCGTCATCCCGGCCGAGCGTCGTCGCCGCTACGAGGCGTACGCGCGCTGGGGTCCGCAAGGGCAAGTGGTCGCCGGACGAGCTCTGGCGGCGCCTGGTCGTCCAGCTCGTCGAACGCTGGGCGCCGGTGGGCCGGCTGGTCCTGGTGCTGGACGATAGCCTGGTCAACAAAAGCAGGCGCAAGGTGGACGGCGCCGGCTTCCCCCG
>DASYBH010000310.1:0-5048 GCA_036500885.1 Candidatus Dormiibacterota bacterium | reverse complement strand
CCAGGCAGCCGAGACGGGTGGCCGGCAGCCAGTGCTCGTGGTAGTCGCCGGCCGTCCCGGTGGCGCCGTGCAGGCCGACGAGCAGCGGCGGCCGGTCGCGCGGCGGGTCGGGCTCGGCCACCAGCAGCTGGGGCTGGAACCGCCTCGCGGCGATCCGGGCCTGAGCCCGCTCGAGCGCGCCGGCGAAGCGCGGGTCGGCGCCGACCCGTTCGAGCTCGAGCCCATTGAACAGACCGATGCGCCACAGGTGGTTCTCGGCCTCCGCCCGCTCGATGGCCGCGAGGGCGTCGTCCGCCCGGCCCAGCCGCAGGTTCGCGTAGGCGACCAGATACCACGTGAAGTGGCGCCGGTCGGGGAAGCGCCGCCACGCCTCCTCGGCCGCCGCCAGGGCCTCTTCGTGACGCCCGGCCCGGTTGTGCGCGCGGCACGCCTCGATGAGGTCGTCGTAGGTCGCCTCGGTCTGCATCTGCTGGAGCCTATCCCGAAACTCCGACAAATGGGCCATGCCGCCGCGGCGGCACCCCAGAGGATGACAATGGGGCGGATGAGGATTGCGGTCGCGCTCTCCGGCGGGGTGGACTCCAGCGTGGCGGCGGCGCTGCTGCAGCGCGACGGCCACGACGTCGTCGGGGTCACGCTGCAGCAGTGGCCGCGCGGCGACGAGGCGGAGAGCGCCCGCCACGGCGGCTGCTGCTCCCTGTCCGCGGTCGAGGACGCCCGCCGGGTGGCCAGCCTCCTGGACATCCCCTACTACGTGTGGAACATGGAGCGCGAGTTCGGCGAGCGCGTGATCGAGCCGTTCCACCGCGCCTACCTGGAGGGCCGGACGCCGAACCCGTGCCTGCGCTGCAACGCCTTCGTGCGGTTCGACCTCATGCTGCGGCGTGTGCTCGACCTCGGCTTCGAGGCCCTCGCCACCGGCCACTACGCCCGCGTCGTGCGCGGCGCCGGGGGACCGGAGCTGCACGCCGCCGCCGACCCGGCCAAGGACCAGTCGTACGTGCTGTACCACCTCGACCGCGAGCGCCTGAGCCGGGTGCTGTTCCCGCTGGGTGAGCTGGCCAAGCCGGAGGTGCGGGCGATCGCGCGCTCGCTGGAGCTGCCGGTGGCGGACAAGCGGGAGAGCATGGAGATCTGCTTCGTGCCCCGCGGGGAGACGGCCGCGTACCTGGCCCGCCGTCTGCCCGTCACCGCCGGGCAGGTCGTGGACGGCGCGGGCCGGGAGCTCGGGAACCACCGTGGGACCGCCCTCTACACCGTCGGCCAGCGTGAGGGCCTGGGCCAGCTGGCCGAGCCGGGACCGTGGTACGTGACCGCCGTCGACGCCGGCGCCAACCGGCTGGTCGTGGGCCGGCGCGAGGAGCTGGCGGTGCGCAGGGTCTCGCTGGACGACGTCCGGTTCATCGGCGACCCCCCGCAGGGGCCGCTGGCCTGCCAGGCCCGGCTGCGCTACCGCGCGCGCCCGCTCGACGCGGTCTACGAGGCCGGGGTGCTGGAGCTGGCCGAGCCGTTCCTCGGGGCGGCGCCCGGCCAGGCGGCGGTGCTCTACCAGGGAACGCGGGTGCTGGGGGGCGGCACGATCACGAGCCCCCGCGCGTAGCCGGCCCGTCCCGCCGCGGCCCCGGTGCGGCCGCCAGTCGAGGCCGGCGGCCGCCTTCCGGTATGGATGCGGGGAGCGGTCAGTGCCCGTTCGACGCGCCGGCGGCCTGCCGCTGGTACCAGCGCACGTGATGCTCGACGCCGTGGATCTCCTCGTACCGGGTCCACAGCCGGTCGTAGATCCCGGAGTAGTGGCTCTCGATCTCGGCGATCGCGGCGTCGCTGATGCCGACGGCGCGCAGCCGCTTGGCCAGCGACTCGAGCGCGAAGCTGCGCATCTCGAGAGGGTCCTGGCGCATCACCTCCGGCAGCTCCGCCGGCGGGGCGACGCGCAGCAGCGTGTCGGGGTCGACGACCGTCAGCACCGCCGGCTCGGCGAGGTCCAGGAGCTTGAGCGTGATCGCGCGCGCCAGCTCGGGGTTCTCGTGCACGCGCCGGCGCAGCGCCAGCACCCCGAAGCCGATGTGCCGCGACTCGTCCCTGGCGACGGCGGTGAACCCGGCGGTGAACCCGGGCATCAGGCCGACGCCCCGGAAGAAGCGCAGCAGGGCGCGCTGTCCGCTGAGGGCGAGGTAGCCCTCGATGATCAGGTGGTAGGTCACGACCGCGTCGACCCACGACTTGATGTCGCCCGGATCCTTGCGAACCGCCTCGGTGGCGTCGATCAGGTCCTTTTCAAAAATGCGCCGGAAGCCCTTCGTCGCCTCCGGACCGACCACCGCGAGCGCGTCGCGAAGCCCGCCGTGCACCTCCAGGACCTCGTCGAAGAAGCGCTGGAAGAAGACGGTGTGGCGCGCCTCGTCGGCGATCTGCGTGGCCAGGAAGATCCGCTCGTCCTCGTGCGGCGCGGCGTGCAGGATGGGGGAGAGGGTGTCGGTGACGGCCTGCTCGCCGATGAAGAACAGGGTCATCGTCTGCCGGACGGTGTCGCGCTGCGCCTCGTCGAGCGTGCCCCACTGCTGCTGGTCAGCGCTGAAATCGAGGTCCGCGACCGCCCACTGCTGCTTCTCCCAGCGGCGGTAGAGGGAGGTCGAGTCCATGTCCGGCGTGAGGTAGCTGTCCATCTGGACCTGCACTTCATCGATCGAGACGCGCACCAGGTCCTGGAGCGGCGCATCCTCGACTCTCCGAACGATCTCCTGCACCGATTGGCTCATGTACTGAAGCGTACTGCTGACACGGGCTGCCGCGGGCACTTCCCCCGGGACGTCCGCGACCGCTGGAACGACCGCGCCGGCATCCGCCGTGCGGGTGCGTGCCGTACGCTTCCTGACGTGGATCTGCCGGACGGATACACGGTCTTCGTGAAGGCCACGTGCCCCACGTGCCAGACGGTCGTCCCGGCCCTGACCCGCCTGCGCGAGCAGGGAGCGGACCTCACCGTCATCACCCAGGACGATCCCGGCTTTCCAGCGGGGCTCCACCCGCTCGACGACACGGAGCTTCGCCGCTCCTACGAGGCCGGGGTGGAGATCGTGCCCACCCTGCTCAGGGTGGAGGGCGGCAGGGTCACCGACACCCTGTGCGGCTGGCTGCGCGCCGACTGGGAGCGCGTGACGGGCGTCGCCGGCCTCGGCGAGGGCCTGCCCGAGCACAGTGCCGGCTGTGGTTCGCGCACCCTCGACCCCGGCATGCCCGAGCGGCTGGCGGCGCGGTACGGCGGCGACATCCTGCGGTCGCGGCGCGTCGAGCTGGGCGAGCTGGAGGACGTCTTCGAGGCGATGGACCAGCGGGGCTGGAGCGACGGACTGCCCCTCGTCCCACCGACCAGGGAGCGCGTCCTGCGGATGCTGGAGGGCACCAGCCGCGACCCGTCCGAGGTGGTCGCGGTGGTGCCGCCCGACCTGGTCGAGTGCACGGTCGAGAAGGTCGCGATCAACGCGGTGATGGCGGGCTGCAGACCGGACTACCTGCCGGTCGTCCTGACCGCGGTCGAAGCCGCGTGCACCGACGAGTTCAACGTGCACGGCCTGCTCGCGACGACGTGGGCGGCCGGCCCGGTCGTGGTCGTCAACGGTCCGATCGCCGAGCGCATCGGCATGAACTCCGGCGGCAACGCGCTGGGCCAGGGCAACCGGGCCAACGCGACGATCGGCCGGGCGCTGCAGCTCGTCGTGCGCAATGTCGGTGGGGGCCGGCCGGGCGGCGTCGACCGGGCCGCGCACGGCAACCCCGGGAAGTACACGTTCTGCTTCGCCGAGGCCGAGCGCAGCTCGCCGTGGGAGGCGCTGGCGGTCGAGCGCGGCCTGCCCGCGGGGACGTCCGCGGTCACGCTGTTCGCCGGCTCCGGCGTGCAGCCGCTGTCCGACCAGCTGTCGCGGACGCCCGAGTCGCTGGCGCGCAGCTACGCCGCCTGCCTGCAGGTGGTCGCCCACCCCAAGCTCGTGCTGACGTGGGACGCCATGCTGGTGGTCTCGCCCGAGCACGCGCGTGTTTTCCGCGAGGCCGGCTGGTCGAAGGCCCGCCTGCGCGAGGAGCTGGACGGCCTGCTGCGCCGGCCGGGGGCGGAGCTGGTCAGGGGCGCGGGGGGCATCGCCGAGGGCGTGCCCGAGTCGTTGGCCGGCGCCGAGCTCCCCAAGTTCCGGCCCGGCGGCCTGCTGATCGTCCATGCGGGCGGAACCGCCGGCCTCTTCGCCGCGATCATCGGCGGCTGGGCGAGCGGCGCGGTGGGGAGCGAGCCCGTCACCAGGGAGGTGCGCGAATGACGACGATCGAGCTGCTCGACCCGACGAGCGAGCGCCAGCCGGTCACCCGCGAGCGCGTCGCGAGGCCGGCCACGCTGGAGGGGCTCACCGTGGGCCTGCTGGACATCTCCAAGCCGCGCGGCGACGTCTTCCTGGATCGCCTGGAGGAGCTGCTGTCGAGCCGCGGCGTCGAGGTGCTCCGCTACCGCAAGCCCACGTTCACCAAGCCGGCGCCGGCCGACCTTCGGTACGAGATCAGCGTGAGGTGCGACGCCGTCGTCGAGGCCCTCGCCGATTGAGGATCCTGCACGTCGTGCAGTGTGCACGACATGACGGAGCTGGAGGTCCGTGGGCTGCCAGCCGTGTTCGTGGCCTCGGTCGAGTTCGTGGAGGCGGCCGCCGCCCAGGCGCGGGCGCTCGGCTTCGAGCCGGCGAGCGTCTTCGTACCGCACCCGATCCAGGACCGCACCGACGACGAGATGCGAGCCCTGGCCGAGGCGGCCGCCGGCGAGGTCTGGGCGAAGCTGACGATTTAGCGATCCAGAAACTCCGAAAAGACACCAGGGTGGCCGGAAGCACGCGGAGCGCTGGGCCGGAGGCCCCCCAAACGTCCCGGAAAGAGGGGGTTCCGGAAGGGGGGGCCTGCCACCCCTCGCCTCGTTGACGACCGTCTTCGAAACGGAACGGCTGTGCCTGCGGCTGCCGGGGAGGTCGGAGGCCGCCGCGATAGCGGACTTCTATACGGTCAATCGCCGGCACCTGCAG
>DASYBH010000309.1:0-4225 GCA_036500885.1 Candidatus Dormiibacterota bacterium | reverse complement strand
ACGGGCCAGGGGTCCGCCATCTCGCCGACCGGCACCTCGATGAGCACCGGCTCGTCGCCGTCCAGGGCGTTGCGCACCGCCCCGGCCATTCCCTCCGGGCCTTCGGCGCGAACGCCGCGCAGGCCGAACGACTCGGCCAGGCGGACGAAGTCGGGGTTGTGCAGGTCGCTGGCGATCCGCCGGCCGAAGCGCTGCTGCTGCATCCGCCGCACGTTCCCGTACGCGTTGTCGTTGAAGACGACCACCGTCACCGGGATGCGGTGCTGCACCGCCGTGGCCAGCTCCTGGACGTTGAACAGGAACCCGCCGTCTCCGACGACGACCACCACGCGCCGGTCCGGACGCGCGACCTGGGCGCCGAGGCCGGTCGGCAGCTCGAACCCCAGGGTGCCCTGGTAGCCGGAGCCGAGGAACGTCAGCGGCTCGTAGACCGGGTAGCCGGCGCGAGCCCAGTAGCCGACCTGGGTCATCCCATGGACCAGGATGGCGTCGTCGGGCAGCGCTCGCCGCAGCGCCATGCCGAAGCTGGCCTGCGGCTCCAGGCCCGCGACCCGCGCGCGACCGCGTTCGCGCAGCTCGTCGAGCCCTCGCCAGGCGGTCGGGGTGCGTGGCGGCAGCAGGTCGCCGAGCAGCTCGAGCGCCGGCCTGGCGTCGGCCTCCACCGCCACGGTGGGTGCGAGGTCGCGCACCAGCTCCTCGGGGTCGGCGTCGATCCGCAGCAGCCGCTGCTCGGGTCGCAGCCGCCAGCGGAAGCCGTTCGGCCCGGCGAAGCGGGTGCCCACCGCCAGGATCACGTCGGCGCCCTCCACCAGGTCGCCGGCCATCGCGCTCTCGAAGGCGAGCCGGTGGCGCGCGGACAGCGCGCCCTTGCCGTTGGGAGTGAGCAGGACCGGCGCCTCCAGCCGCTCGGCCAGCTCGGCCAGCTCGGCCCAGGCCGCCGACTGCAGGACCCCACCGCCGGCGACGATCAGCGGCCGCTCAGCGCCGTGCAGCAGCCCGGCCATCTGCTCGAGCCGGCCGGCGTCGACCGGCGGCCGCCCGTCGAGGTCGAGGTGGGCCGCCGTTGGACTGGCGCCTCCCGCGGTCTCCAGCACGTCGGGCGGCACCTCGACCACAGCGGGCCGCGGACGGCCCGTGCGCATCTGCCTGACCGCCTCGGCGACCACGCCGGGCACCTCCTCCGGCCGCCCGGCGCGTCCCGCCCACTTGGTGACCGAGCGCAGCACGTCCAGCTGGTGCGGGATCTCGTGCAGCACGCCCCGGCCGGAGTCGATGTGTCGCGACTGCACCTGACCCGCCACGCAGAGCACCTGCGAGCAGCACGCGTACGCGGTTGCCAGGCCGGACATCGCGTTGAGGACGCCGGGGCCCGGCACCACCAGGCAGCAGCCCAGCTCACCCGAGGCCCTGGCGTAGCCGTCCGCCATGTAGGAGGTCGCCTGCTCGTGGCGCGTGTGGTACACGCGGAACTGGCCGGCGCGGCGGGCCAGGGCGTCGAACGCGGCGTCCAGCTGGACACCGGGCAGGCCGAACACCACGCTGATGCCGTGCGCGTGCAGCGACTCCGCGAGGAGGTCGGCGCCGCTTGGGGATCCATCCTGTGTCACTGGATCATTGTGTCGGCTCCCGGCGTCCGGCACACCGGAGGCGCCGGGCTGTGGACGAGCAGGAAGGTCGCCACGCCGCCGCACCACGATGCATGTAGGGTGGGGTGTCGTGGCACCCGACTCCCCCCTCACCGGCATCCGCGTGCTCGACGTGGCGACGCTGTTCGCCGGCCCGATGGCCGCCACCATGCTCGGCGACTTCGGTGCGGACGTGGTCAAGGTCGAGCACCCGAACGGCGACCCGCTCCGCACGCACGGGCACGTCAAGGACGGCCACGGGCTGTGGTGGAAGATGCTCGCCCGCAACAAGTCGACGGTCACGATCGACCTGTCCACGCCGGACGGCCAGCAGCTCCTCGCGGAACTGGCGGCCCAGGCCGACGTCCTGGTCGAGAACTTCCGGCCCGGCGTGCTGGAGCGGTGGGGCCTCGGCTACGAACGGCTGTCGGACGGCAACCCGGGCCTGGTGATGCTCCGGACGACCGGATTCGGCCAGTTCGGGCCGTTCGCCAGCCGCCGCGGCTTCGGCACGCTGGCCGAGTGCATGAGCGGGTTCGCCGCGCTGACCGGCGAGCCGGACGGACCTCCGACACTGCCGCCGGGCGCGCTGGCCGACGGAATCGCCGGGATCACCGGGGCCTATGCCGTGATGCTCGCGCTGTACCACCGCGACGCCGGGGGGGGCCGCGGCCAGGTGATCGACCTTTCCCTGATCGAGCCGATCCTCAGCGTGCTCGGGGCGCAGCCGACGGTGTACGACCAGCTCGGGATCGTTCCTCTCCGAACCGGCAACCGCAGCCCGAACAGCGCCCCGCGCAACACGTACCTGACGCGGGATGGGAGCTGGGTCGCCATCTCGGCCAGCACGACCTCCATCGCCGAGCGGGTGATGCGACTGGTCGGCCGGCCCGACGTGGTGCGGGAGCCGTGGTTCACCTCCAGCATCGAGCGGGCGAGGCACGGGGACGAGCTGGACGCGGCGGTGGCGGCCTGGATCGTCGAGCGCCCGTTCGACGAGGTGATGCGGCGGTTCGAGGAGGCGGGCGCCGCGATCGCGCCCGTCCACGACGCCAGCGATGTGCTGGACGATCCGCAGTACCGTGCCCTGGAGTCGATCGTCACGCTGGACGACGAGGACCTGGGCCCGCTCCGGATCCAGAACGTCCTGTTCCGGATGCTGGAGACCCCCGGCAGGGTCCGTCACGCCGGCCGCCGGCTGGGGCAGGACACGCGCCGCATCCTGGGCGAGCGCCTGGGCCTGGCGGAGGAGCGGCTGGACGAGCTGGCGGCGAGGGGCGTGATCTGAGACGGGGCCCTGCAACGAACCGCGGCGCGGCCGTGTTCCACCTGATGCCATGAACGAAACGATGATCCGCTCGGCGGCGCTCGTGCCGCTGCCCACCGCCTTCGGGACCTTCGAGGCCGCGCTCACCGAGCGTGGCGTCTGCTGTCTCGCGTTCCCCACCGAGCCCGGCGCCGTCGCGCGCTGGCTTGCCCGCCACCTGCCCGACGCCGGCGTCCACACCTCCGACCCCCGCGCCGGCGCCCTCGCCGGCGAGCTCGACGCCTACCTGCGCGGCGACCTGGCGGAATTCCGGACGCCCGTCGACCTGGCCGGCACCGCGTTCCAGGTGGGCGTGTGGCGGCAGCTCCAGGCGATCCCCTACGGGGAGGTGCGCTCGTACGCCGACGTGGCCAGGGCGATCGGCCGTCCGTCAGCGGTGCGCGCCGTCGGCGCGGCCAACGGCGCCAACCCCGTGCCCGTCATCGTGCCCTGCCACCGCGTGATCGGCAGCACGGGCGCCCTGACCGGCTTCGGCGCCGGCATCGAATGGAAGCAGCGCCTGCTGGCCACGGAGAACCCCAACCGCTGGGCCCGGCAGCTCCCACTCTCCTGATAGGGTCCTGCCGCCCAACACTTCGAGCTCCGCCGCGTCTCAACTCTCAGAAACTCTCAGGAGGTGGACGCGATGATGGACTACGAGACGGTGAGGCAGCGAATGGAGGAGTGGCACGGCGCCGCACGCCGCGCCCGACTGAGGCTGGAGGCGCGGCGGGCAGCCGGGGGTTCGCGCGCGACGGCGCGCCTCGCCGCCGGCACCGCCCTGGCGAGGGTCGGGCTGATGCTGGGCGGACCGGCCGCGCTGCGGGCGGCCCTCAGGAGCGCGAGATGAGCGAGCATGCCGAGCAGGGCACCGGGCGCGCGATCGAGAACATCGCGCTGCTGGACCTGACCACCATGACGGCGGAGGCGCTGGCGCGCGTCGAGAGCATCAGCAACGTCGCCACCGTGATCGTTCCGCAGTCCCTGAGCGAGGCGCTGGCCGCGATCCCCATGCGGGACGTCGCGCAGGTGTTGCCCGTCCCGGACGGCGCGAAGGTCAACGTCCACACCGGCGCTGTGGCCATGGACGGCGCCGGCCTGGCGGCCGGCGGCGACCAGCCGACCTTCCTGGTCGTCACGGGAGCGCTGGTCGTGACCAGCCCGGTCGAGCGGGTCGGCTTCCAGGGCATCATGGTCGTGGGTGCGGTGGTCGCTCCCCACGGCAGCCAGGCGGCGCTGGCCGGCGCCCTCCGCAACGTGGTGGGCAGCGTCACGTACTATCGCTGGTCCGACG
>DASYBH010000308.1:0-18809 GCA_036500885.1 Candidatus Dormiibacterota bacterium | reverse complement strand
GCCGGCTGCAGCAGCAGCCGCCAGAGCCACTCCAGGTGCGCCTCGCGCAGCCAGGCGGGAGCCCGGCGGACCCTCCCTGCCAGGAAGTCGAACGTGCCGCCCACGCCGATGGCCACCGGGACGTCGAGCCGGCGGCGGTTGCGGGCGATCCAGAGCTCCTGGTGGGGCGCGCCGTACGCGACCAGCAGCAGGTCGGGCCGCGCGGCCGCGATGCGGCGCAGCGCCTCCTCGTCGTCGTCCGGCGCCGGCGACCCGGCGTGGACGCCGGCCACCCGCAGGCCCGGGTTGTCCCGCTCCAACCGGCACGCCGCGGCCACCGCCACGCCGGGTGCGGCGCCCAGCAGGAACGGCCGCCACCCGCTTGCCGCGCACCGGCGCGCCAGGTTCGGAACCAGGTCGCTGCCCGCGACCCGCTCGTACTGGGGGCAGCCCTGGCGGCGCATCGCCCACACGACACCGATTCCGTCCGCCAGGCAGAGCGCGGCGTTCTCCAGCACATCGTGGAACTCGTCGTCCACCCGGGCGCGCATGACGAACTCCGGGTTCACGGTGGCGACGAGTCGGGTCTGGCCGCGCTCCTCGACCATCCGCGCAATTGTTTCGACCGCGCCCGCCATATCCAGGCAGTCGACGCGGACGCCCAGGATGCGCATGGTGCCTCCGTCGATATGATCGGCCGGTGCCGCCCCCACTCGTGGTCTGCTGCGATCTGTCACGTCTGAACATGGAACGGCCGGCAGGAGCGGCAGTTTACGCTCGCTTCGTCCTCGACATCCTGTCCCGCTCTGGAGAGGTGGTCCAGGTGGGCCGCGAGAGGATGGCCCAGGCGGACGTCATCCTGTCGCTGGACGGGCGATTCCGGCCCGGGCGCGGCCAGCGGACGGTGACCGCCGTGCTCGATCTGGGCCATCTGCTCGAGCGTCGCGGCTACGGCCTGGCCGAGTGGATCGGCCAGAACTGGCGGGTGGCCTCCGCGGTGCGCCGCTCGGACCACCTGCTCGCCCCCTCCGAGGCGATCGCGTTCGGCCTGGACCGCTACCTCCGTACGCCGGCGGGGCGAGTGACCGTGCTGCCCCCCCAGGCGCGCGCCTGCTTCCGGCGCCCCCGACGGGAGCAGGTGGCCGAGGTACGGAAGTCCCTGGGCCTGCCGGACCGGTACTTCGTGTTCGTGGGTTCGCGGGCGCGGCGCAAGAACCTCGGGCTGCTGGACGCGGCCTGGCGCGCGGCCGCGGGGACCCTGGGGCCCGACGTGGGCCTGGTCATGGCCGGCCCCGGCGGCGGGCCGGCCGTCGTGGCCGGCGCGCGGGACCTCGGCTACGTGCCGCTCGACCACCTGCCGGCCCTGATCGCCGGCGCGGTCGCGTGGCTCAACCCGAGCCTCTACGAGGGCAGCGCGATCGGAGCCATGGAGGCCATGGCCTGTGGCACTCCGCCGCTGGTGGCCGGCACCGGCGCCCAGGCCCGCGCCGTGGGCACGGCGGGCCTGGTGCTGGACCCCCACGACCCGGAGGAGTGGACGAGGGCGGTGATCGCCATCGCGACCAGCGGCCAGCTTCGCGCGCGGCTGAGCGCCGCCTCCCTGGCGACGGCGGCCGAGATCAGGGCATCGGCCCCACGGCCGGAGGCGCTGCGTACCGTGCTTCTCGGGGCGGCAGGAGCGGCACGGTGACCGGCCGGCGCGCCGGGCCGTGCAGCGGCGTCGGGACCGGCTGAGGCGGCGTGACCAGCTCGCTGGTCTCGGGCGACCCCAGGTCGGCCACGAGCTGGTCCAGCGACTCGCCGCCATCGACGCGGACCCGGGTCCAGAGGAAGCGGTCCCCGGCCGAGTGCAGCGCACCCGGCCGCGTGGTCGTGGCCGTCTGGTAGCCCGCGGCCTCAACGGCGCGGAGGACCGCCTCGTTCACCTGGCCGGACGGATAGCAGAAGTCGAGCACCGGGTGGCCGAGGAGCGCCTCCAGCGTCACCCTGCTGTCCAGGACCTCGTGCCAGAGGTCCGAGCCCGAGAGCCTGGTCAGGTCGGCGTGGCTCACCGTGTGGGAGCCGATCTCGATCCCGTTGGCGTCCATCTCCAGCACCTGCTGCACGGTGACGTAGCGCGGTGAGTCGACGAAGCCCGAGACGACGTACGACACCGCCTTGAAGTGGTGTGCGCGGAGGACCGGATAGGCGGTCGTGTACATGTCCCGGTAGCCGTCGTCGAACGTCAGGATGACCGGCCGGTCGGGCAGGTCGGCGCGAGCGAGGAGGTAGGCGCGCAGGTCGTCGAAATCGATCGGGTGGTAGCCGTTCGCGGCGAGCCAGTCCATCTGCCGCTCGAAGTCCGCCAGCGTCACCGAGAGGTTGTAGCCGATCCTGTCGCCGGGATCTGGATTCGTGCGGATGTAGTGATACATCAGGATCGGCACGTGCACCTGGGAGCGGCCTGGTGGCACCACGGCCACGGGCTGCGGCTGCGGTGGCGTCCGATGCCGGTCGGGCGGCGCCGTCAGGGCCATCCGGCTGTGGGGTGGTGGGCGGCTGGCGATCGGTGCGGCATCCCGCCCGATGCTCGCCTGCAGGAGCGCGGACGCGGCCAGGCCCAGCAGCAAGGCGGCTCCCGCCCTGGCCAGGCGGCGACGATCGGTCATGCGGCGCCGCAGCGCACTCGCGATCGGGCACACTTTGCTGTCTGTCTTACCACCAGAACGATGAACGGGCGATGACAGCAGCGTGCGGGACGGTGGCCGTGGACGCCAACCCGGCGGCCCGGGCGGCGCACACCGGGACCGAGGTGTACGCGCGCGAGGTGGCTCGCCGGCTCCCGGCCGCCGCGCCCGACCTGCGGTTCGTCCTGTACGCGGCGCGCCCCGGTGACGTCGACGGGCTGGACCTCACGGTGCTGCCGGGCCGCCGTCTCTGGTCGCAGGGCCGCCTCTGCCGTGAGCTGTGGCGCCGCCGCCCCGACCTGTTCTTCGCGCCCTCGCACGTCGTTCCGTTCCTGGCGCCGGGCCGGGCGCTGACGGTCGTCCACGACCTGGCGTTCGAGCGGCATCCCGGCGCCTACCGGAGGACCGCCCTGGCCTACCTGCGGCTGACCACCCGCTGGGCCGAGCGCCGGTGCCGGCTTCTGGTGACGGTCTCACAGGCCACGGCCGACGACCTGACGCGGCTCCACGGGGTCGACCCGGCCCGCCTCCGCGTGGTCCCTCTGGGCGGCGGCGAGCCACCGCGGTGCGACCCCTCCGCTGAGGCGGCCCGCGCCCGCCTGGCTGAGCTCGGGGTCGACGGGCCGTTCGTGCTCCACGTCGGCCGCGTGGAGCCGCGCAAGAACCAGGTCGCGGCGCTGGAGGCGGTCGAGCGGCTGCCCGACCTGCTGCTGGTGTCGGTGGGCTCGGTGGTCGATGCGGGCATGGGCGCCCGGCTGGCGGCCTCGCCTCGCTGCCGGCAGCTGGGCCGGCTGCCCGACGCGGACGTCGAGGCCCTCTATGCCGGCGCCGAGGCCCTGGTGTTCCCGAGCCTCTACGAGGGCTTCGGGCTGCCGGTCCTGGAGGCGATGCGCCGCGGGCTGCCGGTGGTCACGGCCGCGGTGTCCTCGCTGCCCGAGGTGGCCGGCGACGCGGCGGTGTACGTGGACGACCCGCACGACGCGGCGGCACTGGCGACCGCCATCGAGGAGGCGCTGGCCGGCCGCGCGCGGCTGACGCGGCTGGGCCGGGAGCAGGCCGCTCGGTTCACGTGGGACCGGACGGCGGCCGGAGTGGCCGCCGTGATGCGCGAGCTGCTGTAGCCGCTTGGTCAGCCGCGCCGGCGGCGCATCACGCGGTCCAGCACCCGCCATGTGCGCTCCGCCGCACGGCTCCATTCGAACTCGGCCGCTCGGAGGAGGCCGCGGCGCCGCAGCGTGGCCGCCAGCTCCACGTCCCCGCTGACGCGGTCCAGGGCGCTGGTCCAGCCCTCGACGTCCGCGGGGTCGACCAGCACGCCGGCATCGCCGACCACCTCCGGCAGCGACGACGCGCTGGAGACGATCACCGGTGTGCCGCACGCCATCGCCTCCAGCGGCGTGAGCCCGAAGCCCTCGTACCACGCGGGGTGGGCCAGGCACGTCGCCAGGTTGTAGAGCGCCGGCAGCTCGTCGGGCGGCACGGCGCCCAGCAGACGCAGGTCGGGGCCCAGCCGCTCCATCCGGTCGCGCACGCTCTCGTAGCGCCAGCCCCAGCTCCCCGCCACCACCAGCGGCGGGCGCTCGCGCATGCGCTCCCACGCCTCGACCAGCGTCAGCAGGTTCTTCCGCGGCTCGATCGTGCTGACGAAGAGGACGAAGCGCTCGGGCAGCCGGTGGCGGCGGCGGACGGCCTCGAGCCGCTCGCCCGACAGGGGCTGGAACCGGCTCGACACGCCCTCCGGCACGACCTCCAGCCGCTCGGGCCCGACGCCGAACAGCTCCGCGACATCGCCGGCTGTGCAGGAGGAGACCGCCACGACGGCGTCCGCGCGCCGCATCGATCGCGGCACCACCAGCCGAACCGACAGGGCCTGCCCTCCCGGGAACCACTCCGGATGCCGGTAGATGGCCATGTCGTGCGCGGTCACCACCGCCGGCATGCCCACGCCGCCGAGCGGCAGGAGGCCAGCCGGGCCGAAGTACAGGTCCGCTCGCAGCTGCCGCAGCCGGGCGGGCCAGAGGAGGTGGCGGCCGGCGAAGCGCACGTCCGGCTGCCGGCGGAAGGTCATCGCGGGCTGCCGGTCGGACGGCGGGTCGGCGAGCGTGTACACGGTGAAGCGGCTGCCGGGCCGCTCCGCGGCGAGGGCGCTGAGGATCTCGGTCGTGTACGTGCCGACGCCGGCCCAGGGCCGGGCCAGGCCCGAGCCGTCCACGGCCACGTGCGGGCCGGTCACCTGCTGGTCCGGCCGGACGGCGGTCAGCGCGGGTAGAGCTGCCGGCGCTGGAGCAGCTCGAACTCGCCGAGCGCCCGCCGCGTGCCGCGCACGGCGCACGTCAGGGCGTCGCCGGCGACACGCACACGAAGGCCCGTCTCCCGCTCGAGGTAGACGTCGAGCCCGCGCAGCAGAGCGCCGCCACCGGCCAGGAACAGGCCCCGCTCGACGGCTCCCTCGAGCACGGTGGATGGCGTCTGCCGCAGCACCTCGCGCACGGCCGCCGCGACGCCCTCGAGTCGTTCGCCGACCGCCTCGGTGACTTCGGCGGAGGACACGGTCGCCGAGGCGGTCCCCGGGCCGCTGGCGGATCGGCCCGTCGCCAGGAGACTTCGCGGCCGGTCCAGCGGCACCGCCGACCCGAGCGCGACCTTCAGGGCCTCCGCGGCGCGCTGCTCGAGCACCACGCCGTGCCGGTCGCGAACCAGGCGGGCGATGTCCGCATCCAGGTGGTCGCCGCCGGCGGCGACCGACTGGGTCACCACCACGCCGGACTGCGAGACGACGGCGACCTGGGCACCGCTGGCGCCCAGGTCGCAGACGGCATGCCCCCGGGACTCGGCAACCGGGAGGCCGAGGCCCATCGCCATGGCGAGCGGCGCCTCGATCAGCCACGCCTGGCGGGCGCCGGCTGAGATCGCCGCCTCGGTCATCGCCCGCCGGTGCTGGCTGGTCGCCGCGGCGGGCACACAGATCATCACCTCCGGCCGGAACAGTCGCTGACGACCCTGCGCCCTGGTGACCAGGTGGCGGAGCACCTGCTCCAGCAGCTCGATGTCGGCCAGGGCGCCATCGGGCAGCACCGGGACCAGCCGGACGGCGTCGCGCGCGCGCTCGGCCACCTGCCTCGCCTCCCGACCGACCGCGAGGACGCGGTCGCCGGGGATCTCGACGGCCGCGAGCGACGGCTCGTCGAGAACGATCCCCTCACCCCGCACGTAGACACGCGTGCTCGCGGTACCGAGATCGATGCCGATCTTCTTGGCGAACACCGCCGTGACGACACGCGCTAGGGGTCCGACAGCGCCGGTTCGCCGACCGGCTCGCCGGCTGCCGGCAGCTCCACGCCAGCGCCCAGCGCGCGCAGCTTCCCGGGCAGGTCCTCGTAGCCTCGCTCGATGTGCCACGCCTCGGCGATCTCGGTCGTGCCTCGCGCGCACAGGGCCGCGATCACCAGCGCCGCGCCGGAGCGGATGTCCGGCACGACGACGTCGGTCCCGTGCAGCCGGGCCGGTCCCTTCACGACCGCGTCCCGGCCGGCCACCGCGATGCGGGCCCCCATCCGCGCCAGCTCTGTCACGTGCTGGAACCGGTTGTCGTAGAGCGGCTCGGTGATGATGGCCGTGCCGTGGGCCTGGGTCATCAGCGCCACGTACTGGGGCTGGAGATCGGTCGGAAAGCCGGGGTGCGGCCAGGTCCAGGAGTCGACGGGCCGGAGCGGCACGGCCGCATCGCGGCGCACGCGGATCTCGTGCCCGCTCACCTCCACGTCGACGCCCGCATCCTGGAGCTTGAGCAGGACGGACGGGAGGTCGTGCGGCGGGCTGTCCACCAGGACGACGTCGCCGCCGGCGGCGGCCACGGCCATGGCGTAGGTGCCGGCCTCCAGGTAGTCCGGGATGACGCGGTGCTCGGCGCCCCGCAGCCGGCGCACCCCGTCGACGACGATCTCGTCGGTGCCGATGCCGGAGATGCGGGCTCCCATCACCGCCAGGCAGCGGCACAGGTCCTGCACGTGCGGCTCGCGGGCCGCGTTGAAGATCTCGGTTCGACCCTCGGCCAGCACGGCCGCCATGACGATGTTCTCCGTGCCGGTGACGGTCGGCATGTCGAGCACCACCCGGGCGCCGTGGAGGCCGCCAGGGGCGCGCGCCACGAACTCCGTCGCGGTCTCGGTGACCTCGGCGCCCATCGCGCGCAGACCGCGCACGTGCTGCTCGACGCGGCGGGCGCCGATCTGGTCGCCGCCCGGCTTGGGCAGGCGGGCCATGCCGGTGCGCGACACGAGCGCGCCCAGCAGCACGATCGAGGCTCGCATGCGGCGTCCGAGGTCGTCCGGCACGGTGCTGTCCAGGTCGGCGGCGGTCAGCCGGACGCGGTCGCATCGCAGCCACTCGACGGTGACGCCGAGGTCGGTCAGGATGTCGCACATCAGCGCGGTGTCCGCGACCCGCGCGACGTTGCTCAGGGTGACCGGCTCCCGGGTGAGCATGGCGGCCGCCATGATGGGCAGGCTGGCGTTCTTGGATCCGCCGATGCGCACGCTTCCCCGCAGTGGCCGGCCCCCGGTGATGTGGAGGGCGTGGTCAGGTCGGCCCGACGGCATGGCCGAAAGCTTAGGCGCTGGTGCAGGGGTCCCGCCTGCTCGATGATCCACCCGGAACTGTCCCATGCAAGGGGAAACGGTCCGGGCGCGACGCCCGGTACGGAGGTGCAATTGGGGCCGACCCCCTCCGGCCGCTGGGCCGGCCACCTCCCCCGCGAGGGGGGAGGGGCCCAGAACGCGCGGGTCCCGCCGCGCAAAGCCCTCGCTTCCGGCCACCCCGGGGCTTGTCGGAGCTTCGGGATAGGCTCCTAGCCGCCGGCTCGGCGCCGCATCCTGGCCAGGCGCAGGCGGGCCTCGGCGACCGCCAGGACCTGGGCCATCTCCGCCTCCTCCTGAGGGGTCAGCTCTCCGGCCAGACGTTCCTGGGCGCGGCGGCGAGCCTCCTCGGCCGCCTCCTCGCTGATCTCCTCGGCGCGCTCGGCCACGTCCGCCAGCACGGTGACGCGGTCCGGGAGCACCTCCAGGAAGCCGCCGCCGACGAACAGCTCGGTCTCCTCAGTGCCGTTGCGGATCAGCAGCGGCCCGGGCCGCAGCGTGGTCAGCAGCGGTGAGTGCCGGGGCAGGATGCCCAGCTCGCCCTCCGTGCCCTGGCACACGAGGAACGGACGGCCCTGGCCGTCCACCTCGCCCTCGAAGAGCGAGCGCTCGACGCTCACGACGCGCAGCTTGACGGCCAACCTACCGCTCTGCCTCGGCCTTCATGCGCTCGCCCTGCTCGCGCGCCTCGTCGATGGTGCCGACCATGTAGAAGGCCTGCTCGGGCAGGTCGTCGTGCTTGCCCTCCAGGATCTCGTTGAAGCCGCGCACCGTGTCCTTGACCGACACGTACCGGCCCTCGCGGCCCGTGAAGCGCTCGGCGACGTAGTTCGGCTGGGACAGGAAGCGCTGGACCTTGCGCGCTCGCGCGACGGTCAGCTTGTCGTCCTCCGACAGCTCCTCGATGCCCAGGATGGCGATGATGTCCTGCAGCTCCTTGTACCGCTGCATGGTCCGCTTGACACCCTGCGCGGCGTCGTAGTGCTCCTGGCCGACGACCCTCGGCTCGAGGAACCGCGAGGTGGACTCGAGCGGGTCCACCGCCGGGTAGATGCCGATCTCGGTCAGGCCCCGGCTCAGCGTCACGATCGCGCCCAGGTGGGCGAACGTCGTCTGGATGGCCGGGTCGGTCATGTCGTCAGCCGGCACGAAGATCGCCTGGACGGACGTGATCGAGCCCTTCCGGGTCGAGGTGATGCGCTCCTGGAGCGCGCCCATCTCGGTCGCCAGCGTGGGCTGGTAGCCCACCGCGGAGGGCATCCGGCCGAGCAGGGCGGACACCTCGGAGCCGGCCAGCATGTACCGGAAGATGTTGTCGATGAACATGAGGACGTCCGCGCCCTCGGTGTCGCGGAAGTACTCGGCCATGGTCAGGCCGGTCAGCGCGATGCGCGCGCGGGCCCCGGGCGGCTCGTTCATCTGGCCGAACACGAGCGTCGTCTTGTCCAGCACCTCGGCGTCCATCATCTCGTGGTACATGTCGTTGCCCTCGCGGGTGCGCTCACCCACGCCGGCGAACACGGAGCGGCCCTGGTGCTGGTGCGCGATGTTGCGGATCAGCTCCTGCACGATGATGGTCTTGCCCACCCCGGCGCCGCCGAACAGGCCGATCTTGGAGCCCTTGACGAAGGTGCAGATCAGGTCGATGACCTTGATGCCCGTCTCCAGGATCTCGACCTTGGTCTGCTGCTCCTCGAGGGGGGGCGCCGGCCGGTGGATTGGCCACACCTCGATGCCCTCAGGGGTCGGCTCGTCGTCGATCGCCTGACCGATCACGTTGAACATGCGGCCCAGCGTCTCGACGCCGACGGGCACCCTGATCGGCCCGCCCGTCGCGCGGGCGGAGTCGCCCCGCCGGAAGCCGTCGGTCGTGTCCATGGCGATGCAGCGGACGGTGTTGTCGCCGATCTCCTGCTGGACCTCCAGCACCACCTCGCGGCCGTCGCGCGTCGTCACGACGAGCGCGTCGAGCAGGCTGGGCAGCGCGCCCGCCGGGAACTCGATGTCGACGACGGCGCCGATGACCTGGCTGACCTTGCCGGTCATGCTCTCGGCCGCGCCCGTCTCGGCGGGCTTCTCGATGACTTCTGCCATGTTGCTTCGCTACTCCTTGCGCAGGGCCTCCGCCCCGCCCACGATCTCCATCAGCTCGGTGGTGATCGCCGCCTGGCGGATCTTGTTGGCCGTCAGGGTGTACGACTTGATCAGGTCACCCGCCGCGTTGGTCGCGTTCTGCATCGCGATCATCTGCGCCGAGTAGAAGCTGGCCTGGTTCTCCAGCAATGCCGCGTAGACCTGCGTCTCGATGTAGCGGGGCAGCAGCGCGTCCAGCACGGCCTCGGGACCGGGCTCGTAGATGTAGTCGGTGCTGGGCCCCTCGTGAACGTGGGGGATCTCGACCGGCAGCAGCGTCCGCACGACCGGCTCCTGGCGCAGCGTCGACACCCAGCGGGCGTAGGCCAGCACGATCGTGTCGATGCGGGCCTCCTCGTACTCCTCCAGGGCCGCGTGGATGGCGGGCAGGATCGGTGCGATGCCGGGCCGGTCGGGGAGGCCGCTTGCGTCGGCCACGATGTCACGCCGGTAGCGGACCAGGAAGTCGCGGCCCTTGCGGCCGATCGTGACGTAGCGCGCCTGGCCGCGGTGCTCCCGGTTCACGTGCTGCACCGCCGCCCTGATGGTGTTGGCGTTCAGGGCGCCGCAGAGACCGCGGTCGGCGGTGACCAGGATCACCAGGGCACGGTCGCCCTCGCGCTGCTCCAGGTAGGGGTGCCGGTACTCCGTGGCCCGCTCGGCCGTCGTCTCCAGCACCTCGATCATCTTCTCGGCGTAGGGACGCGCCGCCTGCACGGCGCCCTGGGCACGCCGGAGCCGCGTGGCCGACACCACCTGCATCGCCTTGGTGATCTTCTGCGTGTTCTGGAAGCTGCGGATGCGCCGGCGGACGTCGCGGAGGGAGGCCAACCGCTACGCCCCCTCGACCCCGTACTGCCGGTTGAAGGCCTCGATCGCCTCCCTGACCCGGCCCTCGACCTCGTCGTCCCACTTCTGGTCCGTCTCGAGTGAGTCGATCAGCGCCTTCCGCTCGGCGCTCAGGAAGCGCGCGAACGCCTCCCTCCATTCGCCGACCCGGTCGACCGGCACCCTGTCCAGGAAGCCGCGGGTGCCCGCATAGATCGTGCAGATCTGGACGCCGACGTGTATCGGTTCGAACTGGCGCTGGATCAGGAGCTGGGTCAGGCGCTGGCCGCGCTCGAGCTGGTGGCGCGTGGCCGGGTCCAGGTCCGACGCGAACTGGGCGAACGCGGCCAGCTCACGCGCCTGGGCCAGCTCGGACTTCATGCGGCCGGCCGTCTTGCTCATGGGCCGGATCTGCGCATCCCCGCCGACCCGGGAGACCGACAGGCCAACCGAGATCGCCGGCCGGATGCCGGCGTTGAACAGGTCCGCCTCCATGACGATCTGACCATCCGTGATGGAGATGACGTTCGTCGGGATGTAGGCGGACACGTCGTTGGCCTGCAGCTCGATGACGGGGAGCGCGGTCAGCGAGCCGCCGCCGTGGGCGTCGCTCAGCTTGGCCGCGCGCTCCAGAAGGCGCGAGTGCAGGTAGAAGACGTCGCCGGGGTAGGCCTCACGGCCCGGGGGCCTGCGCAGCGTCAGCGACAGCTCCCGGTAGGCCCACGCGTGCTTGGTCAGGTCGTCGTAGCACACCAGCGCGTGCTGTCCCCGGTCGCGGAAGTACTCGCCCATCGCGCAGCCCGCGTAGGGCGCGATGTAGTTCAGCGCCGCCGGGTCCGAGGCGGTGGCGGCCACGATGGTCGTGTACTCCAGCGCGCCGTGCTCCTCCAGCGTCTCGCGGACGCGGGCGATGTTGGCGGCGTTCTGACCGATCGCGACGTAGATGCAGTAGAGGTTCTTACCCCTCTGGTTGATGATCGTGTCCAGGAGGATCGCCGTCTTGCCGGTCTGGCGGTCGCCGAGGATCAGCTCGCGCTGGCCGCGGCCGATGGCGATCATCGAATCGATGGCCACGATGCCGGTCTGCACGGGTTCGCTCACCCGCTGGCGGGTGATCACGCCGGGGGCGATGACCTCGACAGGCGCGCGGTGCTCCGCCTCGATCGGCCCCCTGCCGTCGATCGGCTCGCCGAGCGCGTTGACCGTCCGGCCGAGCAGGGCGGGACCGACGGGCACCTCGACGATGCGCCCCGTCGTGCGGACCTCGTCGCCCTCCTTCAGGTGCTCGTAGTCGCCCATGACGACCGCCCGCACCTGGTCCTCCTCGAGGTTCAGCGCCAGGCCGTAGACATCGCCCGGGAACTGGATGAGCTCGCCGGCCATGACGCCGCTGAGCCCGAAGATCTGGACGATGCCGTCGCCGACGCTGATCACGCGGCCGACGTCGGCCGACACCATCTCAGCGTCAAAGTCCTTCAGACGCTGCTTGATGACTTCGCTGATTTCGTTCGAACTGATGGCCAAGCCTGTTCGTTCCCCTATTCACTCAGTGCTACGCGACCCTCCCCCCCTCATCTGCCCGGGGGGTCAGGGGGGGAAGTCGTCTTCCCTTCTCCCCCCACATCGGCCGGGGGGTCAGGGGGGGCAAGTCGTCTTCCTTCATACGCCGGCCAGGCGGTGGCGCAGCTGCTGCAGCCGCGTCGCCACGCTCGCGTCGATGACACGGTCTCCGATTCGGAGCACGAGGCCGCCGATGATCGCCGGTTCGACGCGCGTGTCCAGTCGGACCTGCCGGCCCAGCCGCCGCGTCAGGCTGGCCTCCAGGCGGCCGGCGTCGGTCCGCTCCAGCGGCACCGCTGTGGTCGCGGTGGCGCGGACGCGGCCGGCGTCCTCGTCCGCCAGCTGTTGGTACTCCTCGATGATCCCGCCCAGGTCGTCGATCCGGTTCGCGGCGACCAGGAGCCGGGCCAGGTTGACGCCCTCGCGGCCCGCGAGGCGCTCCACCAGCGCGGCCGCGGTCTCCTCACGCCGCTGGACGGCGATGCTCGGGTTGGCGAGGACGCGCCTCGCGTCTGGCTGCGTCAGCACGTCGCGCACCGCAGACAGACGCTGCGCCCACTCCTCGACCTGGCCCTCCTCCCTGGCCAGCTCGAAGATGGCGCGTGCATAGCGCTTCGCCGCGGCTGCGCCCATCAGTTCCTCGAGTCCTCGCCCACCTGCGCGATCGCGCGCTCGATCAGCGCGCGGTGGCGCTTGTCGTCGAGGGTCTCGCCCACCACCTTCTCGGTGGCGGCCACGACCAGGTCGGCCACCTCGCCGCGGACCGAGTCGATCGCCTTCTGGCGCTCGGCCTCGATGTCCCGTCTGGCACTCTCCGCGATCCGGCGAGCCTCCTCCTCGGCTCGAGCGCGGAGCTCGAGCCGGAGCTGCTCGGCGGACCTGCCGGCGCCCTCGATGATCTCGGCGGCCTGCCGGCGCGCGTCCTGCAGCCGCGCCTCGATCTCGTGGAGACGCGCCTCGGCCTCCTGGCGCGCGCGCTCGGCCGCGGCCATCTGCTCGGCGATCTGCCGCTGCCGGCCCTCGGCCGCCGCCATGACTCGCGGGTACACGTACCTGCCGAGTATGAGGATCATCGCGACGAAGGCGATGACCTCGACCACGAAGGACAGGCTGAGGTCGAGGAGCCCGGCCGTCTCCTGCGTCGCGAGGAACAGGGTCATGGGTCGAGGCCTACCCGGTGACGGCGCCGGCCTGGGTCACGAGATAGAAGCCCAGGGCCAGGTTGATGAAGTACATCGCCTCGACGAGGCCGATGATCAGGAACATGATGACCTGCAGCCGGCCCTGCGCCTCGGGTTGCCGCGACACGCCGGCGATGGTTGCATTGCCGGCAAGGCCGTCACCGATGGCCGCGCCGATGGCGCCCCCGCCCAGTGCCAGGCCGAAGCCGATCATCGAGCCGGCGAGTGCGATTGCGTGGTTCAAATCCAGATCCTCCTCTAGTGCGTCTCTAGTGTGTGGTGGCGGGGGTGGCGGCACGCTCGGCGTGCCCGGAGGTTGGCGCGTGCGCGCCGTGGGACTCTTCATCGAGGCCCTCTCGGGCCTGGCCGAAGTAGATGATCGTCAGCAGCATGAAGATGAACGCCTGGATGCTGCCGACGAAGAAGACGTCGAAGAACTTCCAGATGACGACCCCGACGGCCGAGAGCGGCGTCGCCAGCGGGATCGCCTGAGGTACGAGCGTCAGAAGGTAGACCATGAGGACCCCGGCGAAGATGTTGCCGAACAGCCGGAGCGAGAGCGTCACGGGCTTGACGATCTCCTCGATGATGGTCAGCGGCGGGAAGGGCGGCCTCAGGTAGTGGCGGAGGTAGCCGCCGAGGCCCCGCACCCTGATGGCGTACCACTGGCTGATCAGGAACACCACGATCGCCATCGCCAGGGTCTGGTTGAGGTCCGCGTTGGCCGGCTGCAGGAGTGGCGTGAAACCCAGTGGGAGGAAGTCCAGCCAGTTGGCGACCAGGATGTAGAGACCCACAGTGGCCGCGATCGGGATGATGAAGGTCGCGTCCTCGGTGACGGTCTCGCTGACGAGGCCCCTGACGTAGCTGACCAGGAACTCGAGCACCATCTGCAGCTTGCTGGGCACTCCGGGCTTCAGCCGGCTGGCGGCGTAGAAGGCGATGCCGAGCGTGACGGCGATGGCGACCCCGCTGGACACCAGCGTGTCGACGGTGATGGCGCAGTAATAGAACTTGATGACCAGGAGGTTCAGGTACTGGTCGCCGCAGATGGGCGTCAGCGGATGCGTGCCGGGCGGTCCCGCCACGAGATACGTCACGAGGCGCGCACCGCGGTGACGCTGGCGACCACCGCCAGCACCAGCTGTGCCGCCGCGATGCCGGCAAGGACCAGCGGCACGTACGGGAGGCCGAGCAGCGCGCCCAGGCCCAGCCCGACCGCGCTCAGCAGCGCCAGGCGGCCAATGGACGTGAAGCCGAAGCCGGCCTCCACCCCCAGCGCCCGCTGCGCGAGAAACCCGTTGGTCGCGCCGGCCAGCAGGCCGAGCGCCAGGGCCACGCCCGTGCGCCATGACCCGAGCGCCATGCCGGCCCCGGCAGCCAGCACCGCGGCCGAAGCACAGACGACCGCCGTCGTCTTCAGGGACTCTGTCTTTCCGTTCACAAGTAGCGCTTGAACCTCGAATAGACCGTTGCGACGGCGCCGATCACGCCAAGAAACAGTCCGATGAAGAAGAAGGTGGGTGCGCTGTGCGCGGCGCTGTCGATTACCAGGCCGAGCACGAGCGGCACGACGACCGCCGCCGCTAACAGCACCGCCAGGCCCAGGAGCTCCATTCCCGATGGCCCCTGGCCAGCGCTGCCACGATCGCCGGCGGGCGACATTCCGCGAGAAAGTCTACCGGAGAGCCGGTAGTGGCGTGGCGCGCCGCGTCACTGCGCCTACCTGCCCACGAGCAGCTCGCGGACCACGCGCCCGAAGGGCATCGGGATGCGCCGGCTGGAGATCCGCAGCTGCTCCCCCAGGACCGTCGACAGCAGGACCACCATCAGGACGATCACGACCGCCAGGACCTTCCTGTGGCCGAAGACCGTCAGGCCGGCGGCGCCCAGGATGCCCGACGCGCAGTAGAAGAGGATGCAGGTCTGGCGCTGCGTCAGCCCCGCCTCGAGCAGCAGGTGGTGGATGTGCCTGGCGTCCGCCTGGTGGAACTTCTGGCCCTTGAGCCGGCGCCGCACGATCGACAGCGCGGTGTCGGCGATCGGGATGGCCATGGCGAGCACCGGCACGGCGATGGCCGCCACGATGGCGACCTTGGCCACCCCCGCGATCGAGAGCAGCGCCAGCGCCAGGCCGAGGAAGTACGCGCCCGAGTCGCCCATGAAGATGCGGGCCGGGTTGAAGTTGAAGAGCAGGAAGCCGGCGCAGGCCCCCGCCAGGGCCGCGGACATCGCGACCACGTCCGGCTGCCGGCCCGCCGAGGCCACCAGCAGGACCACCGCCGTCACGGCCACCACGCCGGCGGCCAGGCCGTCCACCCCGTCGAGCAGGTTGACCGTGTTCTGCATCCCGAGGATCCAGAACACGGTGATCGGCAGGATGAACATGCCCAGGTTCGGGACCTGCAGGAACGGAAGGACCAGCAGGTAGCGGATGTCGAAGCCGAAGAACTCGACAGCGGCCACCGCGGTCAGGGCCTGGATGCCGAGCTTGACGAGCGCCGGGATCCCCCACCGGTCGTCGACGACGAACACGACCGCCGTGATGCCGCCGAGCAGCAGGAGGCCCGGCACGTTCACGGCGGGGTCGCTGCGCACGAACACCAGGCAGGCCAGGCCGAACGCGGCGAACATCGCCAGACCGCCACCGTAGGGGATGGGCTTCTTGTGGATGTCTCTGTCCCGCGCGGGGTGGGCGAGGAATCCCGTCCGCCTGGCCACCAGGATCGCGACCGGCGTCAGGACGGCGGCCGCGGCGAAGGCCACCAGCGCCGGACCGACGCCTGGGGCCAGGTTGCTGGCCACCAGCTCCAGGAACTGCCAGCTGAAGAAGTCCTGGGGCTGCGGGTTGAGGTCGGATGCGGCTGTGAGCAAGTGCAAAGGTGGCGTCCTCTGGTAATGGATCGCGGCGGCCGCGGCCGCGGTTACTCGGCCAGACGAACGCGTACGGTAGCGGGAACGCTCGGCAGGAGTCCAGCGCGTGCTCGCCGGGGGCATCGTCGCCTCCGGCACTGCGGCCATCTCCACCGCCTCCGCGGCCGTCCCGGCCCGGCGTCGGCGACCCGTCCAGGCACTCTTATTGGTTGTCTATGCCAATCATAGGGTCAGCAAACCGTCGCCAACATCTATAGGATCCTCTAAGCAATTGAGGGATCCTTGCCTGGGGGGCCGGCCACCGGTCGCTCTTGAACAAGAGAGGAGGAGAAGAAATGACGGGAGCACCCGAACTCGACGGAGGCCAGCTGACGGACCTGCCGACCCAGCTCGAGGAGCTGCTCGACACCGTGTGGTGGGCCGAGAAGAACTGGCACTTCGACGACCGCCTCGACCTGAGCCACATGCTGGAGCAGGGACGCCGGCGCTGAGGGCTCAGCCGCCGCCTCGCCCGCCGTCTGTCAAATGTGTCAAGGCGGGTTGACCTGGCGCCGGCACGGGGCAGATGATGGCTTCTGGAAGGTCCGATCATGCGCAGCCGCCTCGGCAGGTCTCGTGCGCCACCTCTCTCCAATCGATCCGGACGTCCCGGCAGTCCGTCCCGACGGGACGGGAGGAGAGAGTGATGAACGCAGGTTTCTTGAAGGGCAGGTTCAAGAGGGACAGGATCGACGACGTCGTCGGGGTCTTCAGGGAGGCCCTCCAGGCTCTGGGGCGGGTCCCCGGGTTCAGAGGCGGGCAGCTCTGGGTCGATCGCGACAGCGGGGAGTGCATCGGCCTGGGGCTGTACGACTCGGAGAGGGCCTGGCGCGAGGCCGAGCCGGTCGTCGCCGAGGCCACCTCCAGGTTGCAGCCCGACCTGGAGGGCGCGCAACCCGAGCGGCACCTCTACGAGCTCGCGGCCTCGTCCGCGCTCGAGGCGCGGGCGATCGTCGAGAGAGGCATCGAGGCCTTCAACCGTGGCGACCTGGAGAAGCTGGCCAGAGACCTGGCCCCGAACGTCGAGCTCGTCGCCCCGGGCAGGACGCGATACCGGGGGCCGCAGGCGGTGAAGGAGCACCACCAGTCCTTGCGGAACGGCATTCCCGACGCCCAGCTCAGGGCCAACAACATGATCGCCTTCGGCAACACCGTCATGGTGGAGGGTGAGCTCTCGGGCACCCACGCCGGGACGCTGACGACGCCGGTGGGCGACGTTCCGGCCACAGGCAAGAAGGTCCGGGCAAGCTTCGCGCAGGTCTCCACCATCGAACGCGGGCTGGTCAGCCAGGTTCACCTCTATTTCGACCGCATGAGCCTGATGGCCCAGCTCGGACTGTCGCCCACGATGACGGCGAGATCGACATAGCATCACCGACCGGCTGAGGAGCTCCAACAGCACGGCTCCTCAGCCCGCATCCGCCGGCGGCTACTGGCCCGGCAGCAGCGCCTCCGCCGGCACCGGTCCGCAGCGCAGCACCCGCGGCTCGTCACCGCTGATGTCGAGGAGCGTGCTCGGCACCTCTCCCGGCGCCCGGCCGCCGTCGAGCACCGCGGCCAGCCCGTCCACCCAGGCAGTCTCGAGCGCCATCAGCGCAGGTGGCTCGCCGCTCCGGTTCGCGCTGGTCGTTGCCAGCGGCTCGCCGACCGCTCTCAGCAGGGCCAGCGCCACCGGGTGATCGGGGATGCGGGCCGCGATCGTGCGCGGGTGGCCGGCGCTGGTGAGCGGCGGTTCGACGCCCTCGGAGGCCGGGAGCACCAGCGTCAGCGGTCCCGGCCACCAGCGGCGCATGTAACCGCGGGCCCGCTGGTCGACCTCAGCCCAGCCCGACAGCTGGTCGGGGTCGGCGACCATCAGGATCAGCGGCCGGCTCAGGGACCGTCCCTTGAGCTCGAAGACGCGGCGGACGGCCCGCTCGTGCGCGGCCAGCGCCGCCAGGCCGTACACCGTGTCCGTCGGGAAGCCGATCACCTCTCCCGCGCGCAGCAGCTCGACCACCCGGGCGATCCCGGCGTGGTCCGCGGTCACGAAGTCCACGCTTCGAGAACGCGCACGCGACCGTTCAGGTCGCGGTGGAATCGATGCCCGGCATAGCCCTCCAGGCCACCGAGCAGCGCCTCTCGCAGCGACGGATCGATCTCGGCCAGCAGGACTCCGCCGGGCGCCAGCCTGCCCGGCGCCTCGCCGAGCAGGCGCCGGAGCAGGGCCGCGCCGCCCTCGGCGGCGAAGAGCGCATGGCCCGGCTGCGCCAGCACCTCGGCGGGCAGCTCCGTCCCCTCGGCGACGTACGGCAGGTTGGCGCAGACCAGGTCCAGGCCGTCGGGGAGCGGGGCCAGGAGGTCGCCCTGGAGCACCGTCACGCGGCCAGCCAGGTCGTGCGCCGCCACGTTGCGCTCGGCGACGGCGACGGCCGCCGGGTCGTCGTCGCTCGCCCATATCGTCGCCCGCGGCACGTAGTGGGCGATCGAGATCGCGATGCAGCCGCTGCCCGTCCCCACGTCGGCGATCCGCACCGCCCGGTCCTGCTCCCGGGCCCACGACACCGCCCGCTGGACGAGCACCTCGGTGTCCGGGTTGGGGACCAGCACCTCCGGCGTGACCTCGAAGTCCAGCTTCATGAACTCCCGGCGCCCGAGCAGGTAGGCGACCGGCTCCCCCCTCCCCCGGCGCGCGACCAGGTCGCGGTACGGCGCCAGTTCGGCGTCGTCGAGGGGCCGGTCGAACTGGAGGTAGAGGTCCAGCCGCCGGATGCCCAGCGCGTGCGCGAGCAGCAGCTCGGCGTCGAGGCGAGGAGACGTCGAACCGTGCGAGGTCAGATAGGTGTTCGCGCGGCGGAGAACTTCGAGCAGGGTGAGCGCCGCCACGGCCACATCCCTAGACGAATGATTCCGAATTGGTCTGAAGCACGAAGCCA
>DASYBH010000307.1:0-3208 GCA_036500885.1 Candidatus Dormiibacterota bacterium | reverse complement strand
CGTGGCAATCGGCATCCTGGGCGGCTTCTACGTCGGCGCCAAGTACGGCCAGGGTCATCCCCCGCCCTCGAACGCCGCGGCCGCCACGACGAGCGCGCAGGGCAACGGCGGCGGCAACGGCGGCAACGGCGGTGGGGCCGGTGGCGCCGGGGGTGGCGGATTCGGCGGCGGTGGTGCCGCCACCGCCGGTCAGATCACCGCGGTGACCGGCGACACGATCACGATCCACAACGCGCAGACCAACCGGGACGTGAAGGTCAACATCGCGTCGGCACGGATCACCAAGACCGCTGACGGCTCGCCCAGCGACCTGACCCCCAACACGACGGTGACGGTCATCGGGCAGACGGGGACCGACGGCGTGGTGACCGCGACGACGATCGCGATCGGCAACGGCGCGTTCGGCCGCCGGGGCGCCGGCGCCTCGCCCAGCCCGGGCGCCGGCAACTAGCGCGGCGTGACCAGGCTCGTCTGGTTCATCCTGGCGGTGATCCTGACGCTCGTCGGTTTCGACCTGCTCGCGCGTGGCTGGCTCGGCTGGACCGGGTGGTTCGTCGGCGGTGTCGGACTGGGCCTCGCCAGCGCCGTCGCCGGCAGCCTGCTGCACGACGCGCTGGCCGGAACCAGGGAGCGCCTCCCATGATTGTGGAAGGATCTATCTCGCTCCCCGGTTTTGGTAAACTGCATCCAGCGTCCGCAAGAGGACGCGTTCGCCGTGGTCTAAGAAGCTTCTCTTCTCGAACAGACACGTGCGTCCGAGCTCATGTTCGAGAAGGGGAGTAGTTTCGGATGTCCGAAGGGACTATCAAGAAGGTCGTGTCGGACCGCGGGTTCGGCTTTATCGCGGCTCAGGACGGTAAGGAGTACTTCTTCCACCGCTCTGGGATGGATGCGTCGCTCAACTTCGACGCCCTGACGGGCGGCGAGCGGGTGACGTTCGAGGTCGAGTCGAGCCCGAAGGGGCCGCGCGCCAACCGCGTTCGGATGGCGTAGGCGACACGACCAGAGGGGGCGCCCTCGAAGGGCGCCCCCTCTTTTTCATTTCACCGGAGTCGGAGGTCGCGAGGTCGCATGGACCGGATCCTGATGGAGGGGATGACGTTCCGGGGCCACCATGGTGTGCATCCCGCGGAGCGCGAGTTGGGGGCGCCTTTCACGGTCGACGTCCAGCTCGAGCTCGACCTGGCCGAGGCCGGTCACAGCGACCGGCTGGAGGACACCGTCGACTACGCTCGGGCCCATCACCTCGTCGGCGAGGTGGTGGAGGGCGAGTCCTGCCACCTGATCGAGACGCTGGCCGAGCGGATCGCGGCGCGGATGCTCGCGCTCGAGCGGGTGCGGCGGACCACGGTGACCGTGCGCAAGCAGCCGCCGCTGAGGGGGCAGTTCCGCTCCTTCGGCGTGGAGGTCAGCCGGAGCCGGTGAGCCGCATCGCCTACTTCGACTGCCCGTCGGGAATCTCGGGCGACATGACGCTGGGCGCCCTCCTGGACGCCGGGGCCGACCGCTCGCTGCTGGACGCGACGGCGGAGGCGCTCGACCTGGCGGGCGAGGTCCGCATCGATGCCCGGCACGAGGAGCGGGGCCACCTTGGCGGCATCCGGGTCGAGGTCACCTGCTCGCCGGGACCAGCGCGCAACCTGCCCGAGCTGCGGCGCGTGGTCGGGACGGCGGCGCTTCCCGGCCGGGTGCGAGACCGCTCGCTGGCCGCCATCGACCGGCTCGGCCGCGCCGAGGCGGCGGTTCACGGCCGGCCGGAGGAGGAGCTGCACCTGCACGAGCTGGGCGGCGCCGACACGCTGATCGACCTGGTCGGCGCCTTCTGGCTCCTGGAGTCGCTCGACGTGCAGGCGGTCCACGCGTCGCCGCTGCCGGCGCCCGGCGGGCGCTTCTCGGCTCCGGGCACCCTGCGCGTCCTCGAGGGCACGGGCGCGGTGCTGGAGCCCGACGAGCGCCGGGCCGAGCTGGTCACTCCCACCGGTGCGGCGATCCTGGCCACGGTCGCGCGGTTCGAGCGCCCGCCCCTGACCCTGGAGCGCGTCGGCTATGGCCTGGGCGCCCGGCCCGACCCCTTCAACGCGGTGGCGGTCTGGCTGGGACGCGGGGTCGAGGAGGCGGCGACGGTCACGGTCGTGGAGGCCAACATCGACGACATGGCGCCAAACCTCCTGGCCGCGCTGACGGAGGACCTGATGGCCGCCGGCGCGCTCGACGTGGCCGTGCTGCCCGCGCTGATGAAGAAGGGCCGGCCCGGCCACCTGCTGTCGGTGCTGGCGGAGCCGTCGCGGGCGCACGACCTCGCCGTCCAGGTGCTGCGGGCCAGCACGACGCTGGGCGTGCGCACGAGGCCGGCGACGCGTCTGGTGGCCGGGCGGCGGATGGTCGAGGTGGAGACCGGCCGGGGCCGCGTGCGGGTCAAGGTCAAGGAGCTGGACGGGCGCGCGGTCGACGTCGCGCCGGAGTACGAGGACTGCCGTCGGCTGGGCGGGGACCTGGCCGCCGTGATGCGGCGCGCCGCCGAGGCGGCACGCCGCGAGGTGGGACTGACGTGACAGCGATCAGGATCGATGGCAGGCGGGTGGCGGGGCGCATCCTGGCCGACGTCGAGTCCCGCGTGCGCGCTCGGGTGGCTGCGGGCCTGGGCCGGCCGCACCTGTCCGTGGTCCTGGTGGGCCACGACGAGGCGTCGGAGACCTACGTGCGGGGCAAGCACCGGGACGCCGAGCAGGTCGGCATCACGTCGTCCGACCACCGTCTGCCCACGACCGCCACGACCGCGGAGGTGGTCGACCTGGTGGACAGGCTGAACCGTGACCCTGACGTGAGCGGCGTCCTGGTCCAGCAGCCGCTGCCGCCCCAGGTGGACATCGTGGCGGCCGTCGAGGCGGTGGACCCGGTCAAGGACGTCGACGGCTTCCATCCGGTCAGCGCCGGCCGCCTGCTGCTGGGCCAGCCCGGCCTCGTGTCCTGCACGCCGGCGGGCATCCTGCGGATGCTGGACGACTACGGCATCCAGCTGGAGGGACGGCGGGCGGTGGTGGTCGGGCGAAGCAACATCGTGGGCAAGCCGGTCGCCGTGCTGCTCCTGCGCCGGAACGCGACGGTGACGATCTGCCACTCGCGCACGGCCGACCTGGCCGAGGTCTGCCGCGAGGCCGACGTGCTCGTGGTCGCGATCGGGCGGCTGGGGTTCGTGCGGCCGGACTGG
>DASYBH010000306.1:0-4417 GCA_036500885.1 Candidatus Dormiibacterota bacterium | reverse complement strand
GGCCTCCGGCCCAGCGCTTCGCGTCTGTAGTCGCGGCTGGGCGATCTTGGGAAGATGCACTCACACACTCGGGCGAAGCCCTTGCTTACGGCCGCCCGGGAACTTTGTCGAAGCAGAAGAGGTGCCTATTCGCGCACCTTCGAAGAGCGAGGGGAGGCGTGCTTTCCCGGGGAGCGCTGGCGCGATGGTAACCCTGAGCGAGGACCGCGTCCGGGTCAGGCGCTGGGGGGCGCACGACGTCGACCTGCCGGCCGTGGTGGCCAGGCTGCACGAGCTCCAGGCCGAGCTGACGCGGCACGACGGGACGGAGCAGGAGCATCCGCACCCGCGGAATTGCGTGCTCAACCTGGTGGTCATGGTCGAGGGCAGCCACCGGATCGAGGCGGCCGATCGCGCGGTCGCCAGCCTGGCCGCCGGTCACCCGCTGCGCGCGATTCTCATCCACCTGCACGGCGGCAGGGGCACGGGCGGGCTGGACGCGGAGATCACGTCCGAGGCGCACCGCCTCGTCACGGGCTTCCCCGTGCAGCGCGAGCAGATCCTGCTGCACGTGCGCGGGGAGGTCACCCGGCACGTCTCCAGCCTGGTGGAGCCGCTGCTGGTCTCGGACGTGCCGACCTACCTCTGGTGGTCCGGCCGCCAGCGACTGGACGAGGCGACGATCCGGGACGCGATGACGTTCGCCGACGTCCTCGTGGTGGACTCGGCGCGGTTCGAGCACCCGGTGGACAGCCTGCTCGAACTGGCCCACCTGGTGGCCGACCCGGAGGTGTCGAACGGGGTGGCTGACTTCCGCTGGAGCCGGCTGCGGCCCTGGCGCGACGCCATCGGCCAGTTCTTCGCCCCCGAGCACCGCTTCCTGCTGCTCGCCGACCTGCAGGAGGTGGTCGCCGAGGCGGCCGGCTCCGGCCCCGACGCCCGCGTGGGCGCCGCGCTGATGGCCGGCTGGGCGGCCGCTGGACTCGGCTGGCGGTTCGTCAGCACGTCCTCGGCCGGGGAGGACGCCACCGAGGCGGTGGCCGATGCGGACGGCCACCAGGTGCACCTCACGCTGCGTTCGGTGTCGAACGCGCACCTGCACCACGGCGAGCTCATGCTCATCCGGCTGACGGGCAAGAGCGGGCGCCGCGCCTTCACGTTCACGATGGAACGCGATCAGGGCGGCGACCCGCACGGGCACGTCACCATCGAGCTGGGCAGCGGCCCGCCCGTTCGCCAGCGGCTGACGCTGCCCCGGATGGGCGACCCCGACCTGCTGGTGCACGTGCTCTGGGCGAACCAGCGGGACCCGGTCCTCCACGGCGCGCTGCAGGCCGCCGTGCCTCTGCTCGAGACGATGCGATGAGCCTGCGCGTGCTGGACGACCCGGCCGCGGTGGCCGCGGCCGCCGCCGGCCTCGTCGCCGAGGCGATCGTCGGCGGCGCCCGGACCCTGGTGCTCGCGGGGGGCTCGACGCCGCGGCGGGCCTACCAGCTGCTGGCGGAGCGGACGCTGCCGTGGGGGCGGGTCACCGCGCTGTTCGGCGACGAGCGCTGCGTGCCGCCCGACGACCCGGAGAGCAACTACCGCCTTGCGTGGGACGAGCTGATCGGCCGCGTCCATCCCGGGTCCGTGCACCGGATGCCGGCCGAGCTCGGAGCCGAGGAGGCCGCGGCGCTGTACGAGCCGGTGGTGCGGGCCCTCGCCCCGCTCGACCTGGTCCTGCTCGGCATGGGCCAGGACGGTCACACGGCCTCGCTGTTCCCCGGCAACCCGGCGCTCCAGGCGGACGGATACGTGACGGCGGTCCACGACGCCCCAACGCCGCCGCCCGACCGCGTCAGCCTCACCCTGCGCGCCCTCCGCGAGGCGCGGCGCACCGTCGTCCTTGTCACCGGCGCGGACAAGGCGGAGGCGCTGAGCCTCGCCCGGAAGGGCGGCGTTCCCTCCGGCATGATCCCCGGCGCGGAGTTCCTGGTGGACCGCGAAGCCGCCCGACTGGTCGGCTAGCGGGCCTGAGGTGGGCGGAATCCAGGTCGTTCCTTCGATTCTCTCCGCGGACCTGACGCGCCTCGGCGAGCAGGTCCGCGAAGCCGTGGCCGCCGGCGCCGACCGCATCCAGGTCGACGTCATGGACGGCCACTTCGTGCCCAACCTGACGTTCGGACCCGGCGTCGTCAGCGCGGTCCGATCGGTCGCGCCCGAGGTGCCGATCGAGGCGCACCTGATGGTCGAGCGGCCGGAGCAGTTCGTCGAGGCGTTCGCCGGCGCCGGCGCCGACTACATCCTGGTCCAGGTCGAGTCGACGCCCTCCCTGTACCGGACAGTGCACGCCATCGCCGAGGCGGGCGCCCAGGCGGGGCTCGTGCTCAACCCCGCCACACCGGTGGAGACGCTGCGCGAGCTGCTGCCCTACGTGCGGATGGTCAACGTGATGACGGTCGAGCCGGGCTTCGGCGGCCAGCGCTTCATCGTGACCAGCCCCGACAAGATCCGCCGCGTTCGGGACCTCGCGCCGGACATGGACATCGAGGTCGACGGCGGCATCGACGAGCGGACGGCGCCCCTGGTGGTGGAGGCCGGCGCGACGCTGCTGGTCGCCGGCAGCTCCGTCTACGGGCACCCGGAGGGCGTCGCGGCGGGGATCCGCGCGCTGCGCATCGCCGTTGGCTGACCAGAACGACCTGAAGCAGGCCGCCGCGCGCCGGGCCCTGGACTTGGTGGCGCCGGGCATGGTGCTCGGGCTCGGCACCGGAACGACGATACGGTTCTTCATCGAGGGCCTCGCCGGGCTGCGCGTCACCGCGGTGCCGACCTCGGAGGCCAGCGCCGACGTGGCGCGGGCGGCCGGCATCGACCTGGTGGAGGACCCGCGCCGCCCGGTCGACCTGGCGGTCGACGGGGCGGACGAGATCGACCCCGAGCTGCGGCTCGTGAAGGGCCACGGTGGCGCGCTGTTCCGGGAGAAGATGGTCGCGCTGGCCGCCCGCCGGTTCGTGGTCGTCGCCGACGACTCGAAGCTGGTGGACCGGCTGGGCCGTACGTACGTGCCGGTCGAGGTGGCGCCGTTCCTGTGGCGCCAGACCGCCGAGCGGCTGGGTCGCCTGGGCGCGAGCTGGACGCTGCGCGGCGGCGACGCCTCGCCCTACCGTACCGACAACGGCAACCTGATCCTCGACCTGACCTTCCCGGGTGGGCTGGACGACCCGGAGCGCATGGCCGCGGATCTGAAGGCCGTCAGCGGCGTGCTCGAGCACGGGCTCTTCCTTGGCCTGGCCCGGGGCGCGATCGTGGCCGCCGCCACCGGCGTCAGGGTGCTGGGTACGCTGGACTGATCACCCTGCGCCTACTCCTGGTAGGAGCGGCTCGGACAACAACCTCAAAACCCGGAGTCGGCACTGCCGGCGTAGCCCTGCGTGATGCGGACTCCGGCCTGGTCCTGCAAGGCGATCTCGTCTCGGATCGGACCCTGGACCACTACGACGACCTCCGTTGCGGCTGGCGGCCGAAGATCAGGGCCCGCAGCAGGACGAACCGGGCCAGGGTGGAGATAGCGTTGGCGGCCGCCAGCACGACCAGCTCGGTGACCCTCGATGCCTGCGGGGCGATCAGCCGCAGCGCGGCGATGGAGACGTTGGTCGTGAGCAGCGCCACGCCGAGCGCAAGCAGCCCACCGAGCTGGTCGCCGGCCGCTCCGTTCCGGCCCCGGACGCCGAAGGTGAAGCGCCGGTTGGCCGCCGTGTTGGCGGCTGCGGTCACCAGCAGCGCCATGACGTTCGCCGCCGCGGGCGAGACCGCCGGCCGCAGCAGCCAGTACAGCCCGGAGTAGGCGGCGGTGCTGAGCACGCCGATCGCGCCGAAGCTGCCGAGCTGCCGCAGCAGCCCGGGCGCCGCGCTGTCGGGGCCCCGCCGGCCCGCTCCGAGCGCGTCGACGTTCTGCGGTCGCAGCGACAGGCGGGCCACCCCCTGCAGATCCTGCAGGGCGGTCTCCACGATGTTGACCCGCGAGTCGGGGTCGTCCACCCAGTCCACCGCGACCTCGTGGATGCGGAAGCCGGCCCGCTCCGCCAGCACCAGCAGCTCGGTGTCGAAGAACCACCGCCGGTCCTCGACCAGCGGCACCAGGCGGCGCGCCACGTCCGCCCGGATCGCCTTGAACCCGCACTGGGCGTCCCGGAACCCGACGCCCAGGACCACCTTGAGGAAGAGGTTGTAGCAGCGGGAGATGACCTCGCGCTTGGGACCGCGGACGAGGCGGGCGCCTGGCGCCAGGCGGCTGCCGATCGAGAGGTCGCTGTGCCCGGAGAGCAGCGGCGCCACCAGGGGCAGGAGGGCGTCGAGGTCGGTGGAGAGGTCCACGTCCATGTAGGCGAGGACCGTCGCGTCGCTCTCCAGCCACGCCTCGGCGACGGCCCCGCCGCGCCCCTTGCGCGGCAGG
>DASYBH010000305.1:0-10539 GCA_036500885.1 Candidatus Dormiibacterota bacterium | reverse complement strand
CTCGCGGGGGAGGTGGGTCGGCCACGACCCGGAGGGGGGGATCGCTCAGATCGGTCTCGGCGATGAGCGTGCCCGGATCTGACGAAGCGACCCCCCTCCGGCCGCTGGAGCGGCCACCTCCCGCGAGCGGGGAGGGGCCGGAATGCGCCGCCTTTCGCCAGGGCACCGCACGACGTTGGAAGCATTCGGAATCATTTACGTGAAGCCAGCCGCGCTTGACAGCGCCGCCGGCCCCGGGCGAAACTAGCGGGCGGCAGCAAACGCTGCCAGGTCTGGGAGGGCTTGCTTCACCAGTCGCGCTCGACTGGACTACGGATGGGTGGTAGTGGCCGAGTTGTTCGCCGATCTGGCGATCGTTGGTGGTGGCATCGCCGGAGGGGCGCTCGCGACGGCGATGAGTCGCGCCGGGCGCAGCGTGGTCGTGCTCGAACGGAACGCCGAGTACCACGACTCCGTGCGTGGCGAGAGCATCGTTCCGTGGGGCGTGCGCGAGGCCAACCGTCTCGAGTTGACGGACGACCTGGTGGCGGCCGGCGGTCACTGGACGACGCGATGGGTGTCGTACAACGAGACGCTCACCGCCGCTGAGGCAGAGGCCAGAGCGCTCGCGCTCGACCGCATCGTGGTCGACGTGCGCGGCGCGCTGAACATGCCCCATCCGGCCGCCTGCCGGGCGCTTCGCGACGCGGCGACGCGTGCCGGCGCGCGCTACGAACCGGACGCGCGCGTGACCCGGCTCGAGCCGGGAGCGCGACCCCTCGTCACGTACGAGATCGACGGGACGGAGCGCTCGGTGCGGTGCCGCCTGGTCGTGGGCGCCGACGGCCGCAACTCGCCGGTGCGCCAGCGCACGACGCCGTACCATCGCGGCGCCGAGGGACACCACATGGTCGCCGGCCTGCTCGTCCAGGACCTGCGCGACCTGTGGGAGAGCGCGGACGTGCAGACGGTGGAGGGACGCACCTTCTTCCTCGGCCTGCCGCAGGGCGGCGGACGGGCCCGCGTCTACCTCGCCTTCGAGCCTGCCGATCGCGCCCGCTTCTCCGGCCCCGATCGCGCCGAGGCGTTCCTGGCGGCGTGCCGCTGCCGGACCGTGCGCCAGGGCGACGTCTGGGCCGACGCCCGGCCGGCCGGGCCCTGCGGCGTCTTCGGCGGCGAGGACCTGGTGACGGAGTCGCCGGTCTCGGAGGGCGTCGTGCTGGTCGGCGACGCCGCCGGCTACATCAGCCCGCTGATCGGCCAGGGCATGTCGATGGCGCTGCGCGACGTGCGCGTGCTGGCCGACATCCTGCGCGGCGGCGACGACTGGTCCGAGGCGGGCCTGCGTGGCTACGTCGCGGAACGGCGAGAGCGCATGCGCCGGCTGCGGGCCATCACCAGGCTGTACGCGGCGGTGTTCGCCGACTTCAGCCCGGGCGTCGCCCAGCGGCGCCTGCGCGTGTCCGAGCGGATGGAGGAGGACGCAACGCTGGCGCTGCCCTTCGCCGCCGTGTTCGCCGGTCCCGAGCTCGTGCCGGGAGCGGACTTCGTCGACAGGGTGCGCGAGCGTCTGCTGGCGCCAGCGCCCGATGCTCCCGTCACAGCAGAGGAGGTACGGCGGTGAATCGTGACTTCTCCATCGCGGAGATGTTCGATCGGGCGGCGTCGAGGTGGCCCGACCTGCCCTTCTTTCTGGACCAACCGCTGGGCCTCCGTCCCGAGCTGGGCGTCGACCTGAAGCTGCGCCAGGTGAACGAGGTGCTGGAGCAGATCGTCGACGTGTACCGGAGCGCGGGCGTCCGCCCCGGTGACCGCGTCGCGATCGTCAAGCAGCCCAACCTGGACGTCTGCCTGCTCGTCTGCGCCGCTGCCCGCCTGGGCGCCACGCCGGCGGCCATGTCCCCAGTCCTGCCCGCCTCGCGGCTGGAGGCGCTGTTCCGGCGCCTCGCGCGGCCGCACCTGGTGACGGACGACGTCACGCTGACCGGCGACAGGCGCCCGGCCGGCCTGGAGGACCTGACGGCCAGCATCCTTCGCGCGACCGGCCACGGGCTGCAGGTCGAGCGGCGCGCGCCGGCCGACCTCGAGGGCCCCGAGATGCCCGACGACACGGCCTTCATCATCCACACCTCCGGCACGACCGACATCCCCAAGCTCATCGCGTACCGGGAGTCCAGCTTCGGGGTGCACACGGAGATGCAGGCCCGCATCGCGGGCCTGGTGCGCTGGAAGGAGACCGGCGCCATCCTGATGTCGCCGGCCCACGGGCGGCCCTACTCGTCCATCGCGGTCGGCCTCCACGCGGCGCTGCCGGCGGTCTTCCTGACCGATCCCGATCCCGCCAGCGTGCGCGCCATGTTCCTCAAGTGCCGCCCGGGCAGCATGGAGAGCTACCCGAACGTCTACGTCTACTGGGAGGACCTCGCCAGAGAGGACCCGAGCGCGTTCGCCAGCGTCAAGTTCTGGCTGAACACCTTCGACGCGGTCCACCCGCGCACCATCCGCGCGCTGCTGCTCTCGTCGAAGCGCCGCCTGCCGATGTGGTTCCAGGCGTACGGCAGCACGGAGACCGGCCCGCTCACCGTGAAGCTGTACACCAGGTGGAACCTGCCCGGCGACAACGCGCGCTCCGTCGGCCGCCCGGTGCCCGGCTACACGAAGATCCGCATCCGCCCGTCGGCCGCCGGTGCGCGCCAGGGTCGCATCGAGGCGTCGGCCCGCGCGGTGACGGGCCCCTACATCGCCGAGCCGGACCGCATCTCGCCGGTGTCGGCGCCCGGCTGGTGGGCGACCCTGGACATCGGCGAGCGCACGCGGTGGGGGTCCGTCCGCCTCCTCGACCGCGAGATCGACGTCACCGAGGGCCTGTCCAGCAACCTCGCGGTGGAGGACGCCATCCTGGCCCGCGACGAGGAGCTGACCGAGGTGGCCCTCGTCGCCGGCGTCCGCGACCTGCCCATCCCCGTGGTCTGCGTCAAGGACGACAGGCCGCTCGACCTCGAGCGCTGGGAGGCGCTGACGGCGGACCTCGCGCCCATGGCCGAGCCGGTGCAGTACCCGTGGGCCGACGTGCCCCGAACGACCACGTGGAAGGTGCAGCGCGTCCAGCTCCGTCAGCAGCTCGTCGAGCGCGGCCACGGCAGCGCCGCGGCCGCCGGCGCGCCGTCGTGACGGGTCCTGACCCGGTCGCCCAAGGAAGACGACCTGCCCCCCCTGACCCCCCGGCGTCAGGGGAGGGGGGGAGGGGCCTGGCGGGCTGGCTCGGGGCGATCGAGCGTCTGGTGCCGACGCCGCCGGATCGCCGCGAGCGGCTCCTGACCCTGCCCGAGGCCCGCGCCAAGCTGGGCTGCGGGGACGATCTGCTGACCGCGCTGCTGGACCGCGGCTTCCCGGTGGCGGCGGTCGAGGGCGGTGAGCCGCGGCTCGACCTGCACGACGTGATCAACGTCGGGCTCTACTCCGGCTCCGGGCAGTCGGTGCCCGAGCTGGCGCAGCGCGCGCTGTTCCGCTTCGCGTCCACCGACCCGGAGCGCTGGACGGCGCCCACCCGCTGGAAGATCGCCGTGGAGCACCGCTGCCTGGCGGGAGACGGCGGCGAGCACGCTGGCGGCTGGGCGCTGGCCGAGCCGGACCCGGAGCGCTGGGGCGGGGCGACCGACGAATGGGGGTCGCACGAGGGACTGCGACTGCGGCTGGACGGGCGCGGCGACGCTCCCGAACGCCGGGCCGACAGCGCCTCCGCGACGGGCACGGTCCGCCTGGAGGGACGGGTGCAGCGGGTGCTCGCGCCCACCGTGATCGAGGCCTTCGACGAGCTGGTCCGGGGCATCCAGCGCGACGCGCCGCGGTTCCAGTGGCTGCCCGACGCGTTGCGCGCCGATCCGGACGGGGCGGCCCGGCTGGGCGTGACCGACTGCGCCGCGAGCAGCCTGCTGCTCGAGCGGGAGCTGGGCCGCCTGGGCTTCGCGACGCGGACCGGCGACGGCTGCGTGCTGGGCCTGGTGCCGACCCCGCACGCGTGGGTCGAGGTGCTCGACGACGACGGCGTGTGGAAGGCGCTCGACCCGATCTTCGCCGCGGTCGCCGCCCGCGTGCCGGGCACCCGGCCGGAGTTCGCCGCCTTCTGCCTCGGCTCCTTCTCCAGCCGGGTGCTGCCGTGGAACCGGAGGGCCGGCGAGGCGATCGCGGTCCACCGGTGCGGACGGCGCGCGGCCGTCCAGACGACGGTGCTGTCGGGAATGGCGCGCTCGTGAGCACGACACGGGCGCGGGCGCTGCTCGCGGAGCTGGTCGATCCGGCCACCGCCGCGAGCCTCGAGCCCGACGAGGACCTGGTGCTGGCCGGCGTCGACTCGGGCGACCTGATCCGCCTCGCGCTCGCGATCGAGGACCGCTTCGACGCGCAGATCGACGCCGGCGAGCTGGAGGAGCTCCGGACGCTGGAGGCCGTCGACCGCCTGCTGGACGATCTGGAGCGGTCGCGGGCCGCGCGGGGGGAGACGTGACGAAGCGCAGGCGCCCCGCCGGTCCCATCCCCGAGCTGGACCTCCGCTACGAGGAGACGGGCCGCTGCCGGACCGCGGACGGGGTCGAGCTCTACTACGAGCTCCACGGGGAGGGACCGCTGATCACGTTCCTGAACCACTCGTTCCTGGTCGGGCCGGCCTGGCGGAGCGTCACGGACCGGCTCAGCGAGCGTTTCCGCCTGCTGTTCTACGACCTGCGCAACCAGGGTGCGTCCTCGCGCTGCACGGAGCCGTACCGGTGGTCGGACCACAGCGACGATCTGCTGGCGCTGCTCGACCACGTGGGTGCTCCGCGGTCGTACGTGCTCGGCACGTCGAGCTCGACGCTGCTGGCGCGGGACTTCGCGCTGGCCCATCCCGACCGCGTCTCGGGCCTGCTGCTGGTCGGTCCCGCGTTCTCGCCCTACGGCGACCGCCGGCGCCGCCTGACCACCAGGAGCTGGCTGGCGGCGGTGCGCCGGGATGGCACCGCCGGCTTCTACGATCAGCTGTTCCCGCTCGTGCTCAGCGACCACACGCAGGAGCAGGGCGGGGCGTCGATGTTCATGGGCCTGCGCGACGCATTCATGGCCGTCCACTCGCCGCAGCAGATCGAGTGGAACCTGCAGGCCGAGCTGACCACCGACGACGACCCGGACAAGCTGCGCCGCCTCGGCTGCCCGACGCTCCTGCTGGTCGGCGACGGCGACTTCCTCTGGAGCCAGTCGTCGCTGGAGGAGGCGGCGCGGCTGATCCCCCAATCGACCACGCACGTCATCCCCCGCGCGGGCCACCTGCCGTACTTCGAGGCCAGCGACGAGTTCCAGTCGGTGTGCGGGGAGTTCGTCGAGCGATGCGAGCGGGAGTCGGCCGGGTCGCCGGCGCCCGAATTGGAGGTGAACGGTGAGCACAGAAGCGACTGACATCGGGACCGGCGAGGTCGTCGTCAAGCTGCAGGAGATCCTGGCCGACGTGTGGTCCGGCAACGAGGGGCGGCCGGTCGACGCCGAGCTGCCGCTGCGGGACGCGGGCGTCGACTCGGGCGCCGTGGTGGCGTTCCTGGCCAGGGCGCAGAGCGCCTTCGACGTCGAGTGGCCGGAGGACCTGCCCCCCGGCGCCCTGGAGTCCGTGTCCGGCGTGGCCAGGACGATCGTCCACTGCCGCGCACAGTCTTGAGAGGTTGTGCTGTGACTTCGGGCGCGCTTATCTGGGGGGACACCGGCGCCGAGATCCACCGCGTACGCGCCCCCCAGGCCCTCGCTGCGCTGCGTCGGTGGATCCCGGCGCCCCCAGAACGGCCGCTGAGGAGAGCGGCCGTGCAACGCACGCCGCCGGCGTGACTCGCCATCTCGTCACCGGCGCGACCGGCTTCATCGGGGGCGCGCTCGTCCTCGAACTGCTCGCCGCGACCGGGGACGACGTCGTGTGCCTGGTGCGGGCGCCGGACGCCGAGACCGCCGGAGCCAGGCTGCGCGCCGGGCTCGAGGCGGCGGCCGAGGCGTACGGCCGGCCCGCCGCGGCCGCGGTCCGGGAGCGCTGCGTGGCGGTGCCCGGTGACGTGGGCGCGGTGGACGCGGTCGACCTGGCGGCGACCGGCCGGTGCCGCACCGTCTGGCATGCCGCGGCCTCGCTCAGGTACCTCCAGCGCGACGCGAAGGAGATCCTGGCCACGAATGTCGACGGCACCCGCCAGGTCCTGGACCTCGCCGCCCGCGTGGGCGCCGAGACCTTCCACCACGTCAGCACGGCGTATGTCGCCGGGCGCCGGACGGGGCTGGTCCGCGAGGAGCCCGTGGCCGGCGACACGCCCGTGCACAACCTGTACGAGCGCAGCAAGATCGAGGCCGAGGCGCTGGTGCTGGCCGACGACAGGATGCGCACGCGCGTCCTCCGCCCCAGCATCGTCATCGGCCACGGCGAGACGTACGCCACGTTCAGCTCGACGGGGCTGTATGGCGCCTTCGTCCAGTTCGAGGTGTTCCGAGAGCGGGTTCGGGAGCGCCTCGGCGCCTACCTGACGCACTACCGCGCGCAGATCGCGGCCGACCCGGCCTCCGAGCTGAACGCCATCCCGGTGGACATCGTCGCGAGGAACGCGGTGCGGATCGGCCTCTCCGACTCGCCGGCGCGGATCTTCCACCTGACGAACTCACGAGGCCCGACGGTGGAGGATGGCGCGGTGGCCGCGTTCACGGCCCTCGGCATGAACGCGCCGGAGCTGGTGCCGTCGAAGGCGACGTTCAGCGCGTTGGACCGGGCGCTCGACCGGGGCATCGACTTCTTCGCCTCGTACATGAAGTCGTCCAGGACGTTCGATCGCACGAACGCCGAGGCGGTGTGCGGGGAGGGGGCGTTCGCGTATCCGCTGGACCGCGCGCTCCTGGAGCGGTTCGGGAACTGGTTCCTCGAGCACGTCGAGCGGACCCCCAGCCGGGCCAGGAGGACGGCGTAGGACCGTGGTCGACGTGCTGGTGGTGGGATCGGGGCCGGCTGGCCTGGCCGTCGCCGCCGAGCTCGGCCGGCGCGGCGCCGCCTGCCGGGTGCTCGAACGGGGCGACGCCGTCGGCACGAGCTGGCGCAACGCCTACGAGAGCCTGCACCTCCACACCGCGGCCTTCCTGTCGGCGCTGCCGGGCCTGCCCTTCCCGAGGAGCGAGGGCATGTGGGTCTCGCGCCGCGGCGTGGTGTCCTACCTCGAGGCGTACGCGCGCCACCATCGCCTCGACGTCCAGACGGGCGCCGAGGTCTGCCGGATCGACCGCGACGGCGCCGGGTGGGCGCTCGAGACCTCGCGGGGAACGCTGACGGCTCCGGTGGTCGTCGTCGCGACCGGGCAGAACCGGGTGCCGCACCTGCCGGATTGGCCCGGTCGCGAGCGCTTCGCGGGTCGCCTGCTGCACTCGGCCGACTACCGCGACCCGGCGCCGTTCGCCGGCGCTCGCGTGCTGGTGGTCGGCAGCGGCAACTCGGGTGCCGAGATCGCGGCGAACCTCGCGTCCGGAGGGGCCGGCCGGGTCTGGATGGCGGTTCGGACGCCCCCCAGCATCATGCCGCGGATGGGGTGGCCGCTCCCGACGCCCGTGCTCGGCATCGCGGCCCACCGCCTGCCGGCCGGAATGGTGGACTGGTTCGCCCGCTCGATCCAGCGGATCGCGCTCGGCGACCTGCCCCGGCACGGTCTCCCCGCGCCACCGCCCGGCGCGTTCCGGCGGGCGCTGCGAGGTGCGGCGATCCCGGTGGTGGACGCCGGCATCGTGGCCGCGGTCCGCTCCGGGCTCGTCGAGGTCGTGCCGCCGCCGGCCCGGTTCGAGAGCACGCGGGTCGTGATGGAGGATGGCCGCCGGCTCGACGCGGACGCGGTCGTCGTGGCCACGGGCTTCCGGACCGGACTGGAGCCCCTGGTCGGCCACCTGGGCGTCCTGGACGGCCGCGGCCAGCCGGCCGTCCACGCGGAGCGGGAGTCGCCCGGCGCGCCCGGCCTGCACTTCGTCGGCTATGTGAGCGCGCTCAGCGGTCAGCTGCGCGAGATCGGGCGGCAGGCCAGGCGCCTGGGCCGCCACCTGGAGCGATGAGGGCTGACATGGAACGGACAGAGGAACTGGACTTCGTCATCCTCGGCGCCGGCGCCGCCGGGCTCCAGCTCGCGTACTTCCTCGGGCGGTCGGGTCACTCGTACGTCGTGCTCGAGGGCGACGCGGAGGTGGGGGCCTTCTGGCGCCGCTACCCGCGCAGCCGGGAGCTGATCTCGTTCAACCGCGTCAGCTCGATCTACGAGGACCCCGAGGTGCGGATGCGGTGGGACTGGAACTCGCTGCTGACCGACGGCAACGAGCACCTGTTCCGCGAGTACAGCCGGCGCCTGTACCCGACGGCCGACGAGATGATCCGGTACCTGCGGGACTTCGCCACCCGCTACTCCATCGACATCCGGTACGGGACGGTCGTGACCGGAGTGAGCCGGGAGGGCGACGGCTTCGTGCTGCGAGCCGAGGACGGCGCCGCGTACCGCGGCCGGCGGCTGGTCGTCGCCACCGGGGTGCGCCGGCCGCACGTGCCCGACATCCCGGGCATCGAGCTGGCTGAGGGCTACGAGACGGTGCCGCTCGATCCCGAAGCGTTCCGCGACCAGCGCGTCCTGGTGATCGGCAAGGGCAACTCGGCCTTCGAGGTCGTGAACGCGATGATCGACACCGTCGCGCTGGTCCACGCCGCCAGCCCTCACCCGGTGAGGATGGCGTGGCGCACCCGGCATCCCGGCAACGTGCGAGCCAACTACGTCCGCATCCTCGACACCTACCAGCTCAAGCTGCTGAACGGCGTGCTCGACTGCCACATCCAGGACATCCGCAGGCAGGACGGCGACCTCGCGGTCCGCGTCGCGTACGTGCACGCCGACGGGGAGGAGGAGACGCTGCACTACGACCGCGTCATCCGCTGCACGGGCTTTCGCTTCGACGACGGCATCTTCGACGACTCGTGCCGTCCCGACATCGACCCCGTGACCGGCCGGCTCCCCGCCCAGACCAGCTGCTGGGAGTCCGTGAACGTGCCCGACCTGTTCTTCGCCGGCACGCTGATGCAGGTGCGGGACTTCCGCAGGGCGTCGACGCCGTTCGTGGACGGATTCCGCTACAACATCCGCACGCTGTTCCGGATGCTGTGCCAGGGTGACCCGGACCGGATGCCGGCGGGTCGGGAGCTCCCCGCCAGCGCGGCGGCGCTGACCGCCGCGATCACCGCGCGGATCAGCACCAGCGCGGGCCTCTGGGCGCAGTTCGGCTACCTGTGCGACGCGATCGTGCTGCGCGGCTCCACCGCGACCTACCACGAGGAGCTCCCCAGGGACTTCCTGCTGGAGCGCGCGAAGGACCGCCACGAGCACGTGCTCACCGTCAACTTCGAGTGGGGTCCGTGGGACGGCGACGTGTTCGCGATCGACCGCCATCCCCGCCACCAGACCGCGTACACCAACGTGTTCCTGCACCCGGTGGTGCGCCACTACCGCTGCGGCGAGCTGCACGCCGAGCACCACATCCTCGAGGACCTGCTCGGGATGTACTGCGGAGACGGCGAGAGCGGGTTCGTCAGCCGGCGCTCGGGCCGCGACATGCAGCGCTATCACGTCGAGGAGCACGAGACCCCGCTGCGCGAGTTCCTCGACCGTCAGCTCCGGGCGGCGGCCACCACGTCCTGAGCCGATGTCAGATGCCGGACGGGATCTCCCAGAGCGCGGGAAAGAAGCGCTTCGCGAGCGTGGACCGCAGGTAGGCCGCGCCGCTGGAGCCGCCCGTGCCGGGTTTGGCGCCGATCTGGCGCTCGACCATGTGCACATGGCGCGCCCGCCACAGCGAGAACCCCTCGTCGTGGCCGAGCAGGGCCTCGACCAGGTCCAGCAGCGCGGGGTCGCCCGCATCGTCGCGGGTCATGCTGACGAGGTCGGGATGGCCGCGGCGCCGCAGCACCGATTCGAAGGCGTCCCACAGCGTCGGCTCCCGCAGCCGGCGCTCCAGCCGGGCGCGTTCCGACGGCTGCACGTCGGTGCGCTCCAGGTACGAGTGGTCCTTCAACCCCGAGATGAACTCGATCTCGCGAAACTGCGCGGACTGGAAGCCGCTGGTGTCGCCGAGCACATCGCGGATGGCGAGGAAGTTCGGCGCGTTGATCGTCTCCAGCGTCGCCACCTGCTCGACCAGCACGTGCTCCGCGGAGATCACCCGCCTGAGGTGATAGCGCGCGCCGCGCAGGTCGTCGGAGAACATGCGCTTCCGAGCCTGCTCCAGCTCGTGCAGGATGACCATGAACCAGAGCTCGTAGATCTGGTGAATGGTGATGAAGAACAGCGTGTCGGGCGCGTCGGATACGCGCTCCTGCATGTCGAGAAGCTGATCGAGACGAAGGATCTCTCCGTAGGTCCTGCTCATGTCCTGACAACCCGGGACCTTACACGATCGATGGTCAGTACGTGAGCACCGCCGGCGCGGGCGGCGGTCAGGTCGCGCCTGCTGGCGGCGGTCGCGGCGCCGGAGCCGGGCGCCGGCGCGGGTCGAGACGGGAGG
>DASYBH010000304.1:0-6072 GCA_036500885.1 Candidatus Dormiibacterota bacterium | reverse complement strand
CGCTGCTGGCCGACGGCCGGACCGCGGTCGCGCTGATGCGGGCCGCCGCCCTGCGGAGCGGGGAGGTCGTGCTGGTCGAGGCGGCGGCGGGGGGAGTGGGCAGCCTGCTGGTCCAGCTGGCCAGCGGCGCCGGCGCCCGAGTGGTGGCTGCGGCAGGCGGGCGGCGGAAGCTCGACCTGGCTCGCCAGCTCGGCGCGGACGTCGCCGTCGACTACGACGAGCCGGATTGGGCCGACCGGGTGCGCGCGGAGCTGGGCGGGGTGGACGTGGTCTTCGACGGGGTGGGCGGCGGCGCCGGCCGCGCCGCGTTCGAGCTGGTGCGGGCGGGCGGCCGGTTCCTGTCGTTCGGCCTCGCCAGCGGCGCGTTCACCGCGGTGGCCGCCGAGGAGGCGCGGCGACGGGAGGTCACCGTGGTCCGCGGCGTGCCGGTCACGCCGGCCGAGGCGGTCGAGCTCGCGCGAGCGGCGCTCGCGGAGGCGGCGGCCGGGCGGCTGCGTCCGGTGATCGGCCAGACGTACCCGCTCGAGCAGGCGGCGCGAGCGCACGCCGCCATCGAGGCGAGGGCCACCGTCGGCAAGACCCTGCTGCTGGTGAGCCGGTCCTGACGTGCCCGGGAATGTCCGGACGTTCCGCGCCGCGGTGATCGATCTTGTCGATCCCGCCAGCCCTTGTTCGACGCATCGGTAGACGGGCTCGGCCAGAGCTCGGCCCTACCCGACATCAAGAAGGAGACGTGACGATGCGATTCATGATCCTGATCAAGGCCAACGACGACACCGAGGCGGGGGTTCCCCCCAGCCGGGAGGTCGTCGAGGCGATGGGCAGGTTCAACGAGGAGCTGGTGAAGGCCGGGGTGATGCTCGCGGCCGAGGGCCTCCACTCCAGCGCGAAGGGCGCGCGCATGAAGTTCTCGGGAGAGAAGCGCACCGTGACCGACGGCCCGTTCACCGAGTCGAAGGAGCTGATCGCCGGCTTCTGGCTGATCGAGGTGACGTCGAGGGAGGAGGCGATCGAGTGGGCCTCGCGGATCCCCTCCACGGAGGGCGAGGTCGAGATCCGTCAGGTGTTCGAGATGTCCGACTTCCCCCCGGACGTCCTCACTCCCGAGGAGGCCGCGCGCGAGCAGGCGCTGCGCATGCGGACGAGGGCCGCGAAGGCGTAGTCGCCGCCAGGCGCTGTGCCGGCGGATGGGTATCGGCGGCCGGCACGGCCGCCGATACGATCCGCGGCGGCCGACCGCTCAGGCGGAGCGCCGGCGCGCGAGCGCCGCGCCCCTGGTCAGCGCGTCGAGCTTGGCCAGCGCCACCTCCCGGCGCATCGGCGCCATGCCGCAGTTGGTGCACGCCACGATGCGTTCCCTCGGCACGTAGCGCATCGCCTCCGCGATCGTCGCGGCCACCTCCTCGGGCGTCTCGACGGCGTCCGTCGCCACGTCGATGACGCCGAGCAGCACGTCCTTGCCGTGCAGCAGCGACAGCAGGCTCACCGGCACCCGCGAGTTGCGGCACTCGATCGACACCTGGTCGATCCGGCTCGCCGCGAGCGCCGGGAAGATCGCCTCGTACTGCCGCCACTCGCCGCCCAGCGAGGCCTTCCAGTCGATGTTCGCCTGGATGCCGTAGCCGTAGCAGATGTGCACGACGGTCGTGCACTCGAGGCCCTCGATCGCGCGATGCAGCGCGGGGATGCCCCACTCGGCCACCGCGTCCATGTAGACGTTGAAGGCCGGCTCGTCGAACTGGATCACGTCGACGCCGTCCGCCGCCAGCCCGCGAGCCTCCTGGTTGAGCAGCTCGGCGAAGGCCATGGCCATCGCCACGCGGTCACCGTAGTGGGCGTCCGCGATCGTGTCGACGATGGTCATGGGGCCGGGCAGGGTGAACTTGAGCTTCCGCCTCGTGTGGGCGCGCGCCACCCGCGCCTCCGTCTCGTGCACGCGGCCCCTGAGGCGGAGGGGACCGACCACGGTCGGCACCATGGCCCTGTAGCGATCGTTCCGGATGCCCATCTCGACGCGGCGACCGGCGTCGATGCCCTCGACCTGCTCGAGGAAGCCGTGCACGAAGTGCTGGCGCGACTGCTCGCCGTCGCTGACGATGTCGACGCCGGCGTCCTCCTGCTCCTTGATGGCGAGCAGCGTCGCGTCGCGTTTGGCGGCCTCGAGCTCCGGCCCCGAGAGCCGCCACGGCGCCCACAACCGGTTCGGCTCGGCGAGCCATGACGGCTTCGGCAGACTCCCCGCAACGGTGGTCTCGAACAGCGTTGGCCCAATCACCAGGAGAGCATGCCGCACCGGCACGACGGGCCGAGACCGCCGCTCGCGTCAGCGGACGCCGCGCACGTTCCTGACCATGATCGTCGCCAGCAGGAACCAGATCGCGGCGCTGGCGAACACGACCCGATAGCCGAGGTTCCCTCCCGTGCCCACACCCAGCACGGTGCTCCCCGAGTGGTTGAGGAAGAAGAGCACGGGAGCCAGCAGGGCGGGGCCGACGACCTGGGGCAGCGTGTAGGCGACGTGGAAGAGCGCCATGTCCCTGGCAGCCGAGCGCTCGCGGTCGGGCAGCACGTCGCACGCCATCGCCCAGTCCACGGCCGAGTAGGCCCCGTAGCCGGCGCCGAAGAGGATCCCCAGCGCGTAGACGAGGGGCAGGTCCGAGACCAGGCTGAACAGCAGGACCATCGTGACCGCGGTCTGCAGCCCGCTGGACACGTAGACGAAGAGGCGGCGCCGGCGCATGCGGTCGGAGAGGTAGCCGCAGACGATCGAGGGGACGATGCCGCCGGCGAGGACCGCCAGCAGCCACAGGTCGCTCGCCGCGCCGAAGTTGCCGGCGTGGACGACGTCCTGGAAGTAGAAGGTGATGAACGGCAGGATGGTCCAGATGCCGAGCGTCTGGAAGAGACGGGTGGCGACGACCCAGAAGAAGTCCGGGGTGCGCAGCGGCTCGATTGCCTCCGCCAGCGAGGCGAGGCTCGGCCAGGACAGCGGCTCGGTGCTCGCGGCGGCACGTTCCCGCAGCACCGCGACGGACAGCCCCAGGGCCAGCGCGAGCATCGCGGCGATCGCGGCGTACGACGCGGCGACGCCGATCCGCGTGCTCCCGAACGCGCTCAGCATCGCCAGGGTGATCGCGAGACAGGTGACCGTGCCGAGGATCGACGCGGCGTTCAGCAGCGCCGAGGCGCCGCCCCGTCGCTCCTCGGGGACGACGTCGGGGATGATGCCGGCGAACGCGGCGGCCGCCAGGTTGTTGCCGAGCTGGAGCACCAGGTAGGCGACGACCAGGGTCGGGACGGACGGCGCCCAGGCCAGCAGGCCGAGCCCGACCAGGTTGACCGCGGTGCCGCCGAGGATCCAGGGCGTCCGCCGGCCCCAGCGTCCCGGCGTGCGGTCGCTGATCGCTCCGGCCAGGATCGGCACCAGCACGGCGAGGACGCCCCCGGCCGCCGTCACCCGCCCGACGACGAGCTCCTTCTGATCCGGCGCGACGAACGTCGCGGAGATCGCCAGCAGGATGTAGATCGCGTTCCACATGCCCTGGCTGGCGAACCAGAACGTGTTGATGCCGTTGAGGCGCCAGAAGCCGGGTGCGTCCGTCGCGGCGGCGGGCCCACCCGGTGTGGCAGCGGATGCTGAGGGCGTGGTCCTGAGCGACACCGCGCCGAGTCTGGATCAGCGGTCCACGTCTGTCAACGGAGCGTCGAACGACCGGCCAGTGGACGCCGCGGCCGGCTGCAGAGCGCGCGCGGCCGCCATCAGGCCGGCGCCCATGGCTGCGGCCACCGGCAGGGCCGCGCGCGCTGGGGATCGGTCGCTCGGGCCGCTCGCGCGCGTCGAGGATGGCGTCGAAGACGTCGGTGAGCACGACCCCGCCCGCGTACAGGAGGACGCTCGCCGCCAGAACGAGGACGACGCGATCGGCGCTGGTCGGGCGGGCGACGGCCATGCCGGCCAGCGCGTCCGCCGCCGAGGTGACGCAACTCGCCGGTCGCGTCAGCGCCAGGTAGGCGCCCACCCGCCGCGGTGCAGGAACGTTGGCTCGCACTACCGCCTGATACGAACGGAACGGCGCCTGGGCGCAAGCGGTGCGGCCGATCCCCCGGACGCGCCGGTCGCGTCAGCGCAGGGCGGCCAGCACCCGGTCGCCTCCGTGTCGCCAGACCACGTCAGCCGCCTGGAACCCGGCTTCGCGAAGCAGCCGGCGGTGGTCGTCGTCGCTCAGCTCGCTTCGTCCGTGCGGGTGCGCGTGGCCGAGGCGGTCCCGTTCCGCCAGCTGGCCGGCCAGCGCCGGCTCGGTGCGGACCGCGTCCCACCACTCCTGCCAGGACTCGGCCGGCGCGGCGTCCGCCCCTCGCCGCTCGCGGTGCAGCTCGGTCATCCGGGTCGCCACCGCGGCCAGCGCGGCCTCGCCGGGGCCGGGGCGTGCGTGGTCGGCGTCGAGGAAGATGCCGCCTGGCCGGAGCAGCGTGGCCAGGTCGCGGTAGAGGCGCCGGATCTCACCGGTGCCCAGCCAGTGGAGCGCCGTGCTGGAGACCGCCGCGTCCGCCCGGTCGATGCCGAGGTTCTCCAGCCAGTCCGCGTCGCGGAGGTCGGCGCTCGCGAACGTGAGCCGGTCCCGGCCGCCGTACGCGCCGCGGCCGAGCGCCAGCAGCACGGGGTCCACGTCGACGGCGACGACGCGGGCCGAGCTGAAGCGGTCGAGCAGCCGGACGCCAAGCGAACCAGGCCCGCAGCCGAGGTCCACCACGGTCAGCGGCGCCTCGCCGGCCACCGCCTCCAGGGCGTCGAAGAGGACCTGGAATCGGCCCTCGCGGTCGGCGATGTACCGGCCCTGCTGCGCGTCCCAGCGGGCGGTCCACGCGGCGAAGTCGAGGCTGGTCGCGCTCATGAGGCCACCAGCAGGATCACTGGAGATCGCGTACCTGGCATTATCATCTTGATCAGGTATGCTACCCCGTGACTCCGTACCTGGTCAAGTGGTTTTTGGCAGTCACGCCGACCGCGTCGTCCAGCCTGCGGTCGCGCTCGTCAACGAGCTGACGGCGGGACTGGTCCGGGGCCGTCCCATGCCGGATCTCACCACCGGTGCCCGGCAGGTGCGCGCCGGCGCGGTGGTGGAGGCGCCCGTCACGCCGGAGGAGGCCGAGGGGCTGACGCGGCTGGCCGAGCGGCTGCGGCCGGTCTTCGCCGCGGCGGAGGAGCGGGACGTCAGCCGGGCCGCGGAGCTGGTCAACGGCCTCCTGGCCGTGTACCGGCCCCAGCCGTACCTGGCCCGGCACGACGGTGAGTCGTGGCACCTCCACTTCCACGCGGCGGTCGCGGGAACCGAGACTGCCTGGGGCGCCGGCTGCGCCGCCGCTCTCGCGAGCATCGTCGGCGGCGAGTCCTGGCGCCGCCTGGGCGTCTGCTCGGCGCCGGCCTGCGACCGCGTCTTCGTCGACCTGTCACGCAACGGGTCGCGCCGCTTCTGCTCGGCCGCCTGCCAGAACCGGACGAAGGCCGCGGCACTGCGCGCCCGCCGCCGCGCCGCCGGCTGAACGGCCTCCGTTCACCACGACGCGTGGCCGCGGACAAGCAGCACGGGGCTGAGGCTGTGGTCCAACACGAAGCGGGCGGTGTGTCCGACGGAGTGCGGTCCCTGCGACTCGGCCTGGCGGTCGACCCTGGCGCCGACCACCACCAGCGAGCAGCGGCGCTCCTCACCCAGTCGCGCGAGCACCCGTCCGGGCTCGCCCTCGGCCGCCACGACCTCCGGATCGGCGCCGAGCGCTCGCGCGGCCTCGGCCGCCTCGTGCAGGGTCGCAGCCGCGGCCTGGCGCTCGGCCTCGCCGATCGCGCGCACCCGGTGGGGCGGCAGGGGCCGGGGCCGCGGCAGCCAGCCCCGCGCTCGCTCCAGCTCACCGCGAGCGCCGCTGTCGACGACGTGCGCCAGGACGAGCTCGTTGCGACGCAGCGGCAGCAGCCGGTCCAGCTCCGCCAGCAGCTCCGGCGCGCCGCGTTCGATCCCGACAATGACACGCATCAGCGGAATGTTGCCGCGATGGTCAGCCCGACGGCGAGCAGAGATC
>DASYBH010000303.1:0-6774 GCA_036500885.1 Candidatus Dormiibacterota bacterium | reverse complement strand
CGGTTCTGACCGCCCTGGCCCGACTGGCTGCCGCCGCCCTGGCCGCGGTTCTGACCGCCCTGGCCCGACTGGCTGCCGCCCTGGCCGCGGTTCTGACCGCCCTGGCCGCCGCCGCCCTGTCCGGACGGGCTGCCGCCACCCTGGCCGCCGCCGCCCTGGCCGCGGTTCTGACCGCCCTGGCCGCCGCCACCCTGTCCGGACGGGCTGCCGCCACCCTGGCCGCCGCCGCCACCCTGGCCGCCGCCGCCACCCTGGCCGCCGCCGCCACCCTGGCCGCCGCCGCCCTGGCCGCCACCGCCGCCTGATCGGCCCCGTCCACCGCGCCGGCGCGGACGCTGGCCACTCGGCCGGCCGCCGGGACCGCCCTGGGCGGCCTGCTGAGCAGCGGCCTGCTGGGCGCTCGCGACCTCGGCCTCGGTCGGCTGAGGAGCGATCTCGGTCTGCTGCTCGCCGCCGCGCGTGCGGCCCTTGACCAGGTCGCGGTAGATCCAGACCTTGATCCCGATCATGCCGAACGTGGTCTTCGCCGTGGTCCGGCCGAACTGGATGTCCGCGCGCAGCGTGTGCAGCGGCACACGGCCCTCGCGGTCCCACTCCCGCCGGGCCATCTCCGCTCCCCGCAGGCGACCCGCCAGCGCGATGCGCACACCCTTGGCGCCGGAGCGCATGGTGCGCAGGATCGACTGCTTCATCGCTCGCCGGTGGCTGATGCGCCGCTCCAGCTGCGAGGCGATGTTCTCCGCCACCAGCTGGGCGTCCAGCTCCGGCTGCTTGATCTCCTGGATGGAGATCCGCACGCGGTTGCCGAACTGCTTCTCGAGATCCTCGCGCAGCAGGTCGACGGACGCGCCGCCCTTGCCGATGACGATGCCGGGCTTGGCCGTGTGGATGGTGACCGTCATCTGCGCGTTGGAGGACCGCTCCGTCTCGATGCGCGCGATGCCCGCGTTGCGCAGCCGGCCCATGATGAGCCGGCGCATTGCGAGATCCTCGTGCAGAAGCTTGGTGTAGTCCTTGTCGAGGGCGAACCAGTTCGCCTCCCACGTGCGGTAGACCCCGAGACGAAATGCGTTGGGGTGAACCTTGTGACCCAAATCAGCTATCTCCCTCGGTTGGCTCCGCCGGAGTCTGCGATGACTCGGAGGAGGCCTCAGCCGGCTTCGGCCCGGGCTCGGTCCGCCGCGTCGCCGCGCGACGCCGCGCCGGCCTCGCCACCTGCTCGGGCTCGGGCCGGTCCTCCACGACCGCCGTGATGTGGCAGGTGCGGTGGAAGTACTGGTGCGCCATGCCCCGGCTGACCGGGCGGATGCGCTTCAGCGTCGGGCCCTCGTCGACCAGGACCTGCTTCAGCCAGAGCTGGTCACGCGCCAGCTGGTGGTTGTGCTCCGCGTTCGCGGCCGCCGACTTGATGGCCTTGGCCACGTCGACCGCGGCGTGCTTGGGCGAGAACTCGAGCTGGGCCAGCGCATCCACCACGCGCAGCCCCCGCACCATGTCCGCGATCAGCCGCGCCTTGCGGGGCGCCCGGCGAATGTACTTGGAACGGGCCAGGACTTCCATCGAGCGCTACCTCGACCCGCTGCTGCGCTCCGTCCTGCCGCCGGCATGGCCGCGGAAGTGACGGGTGGGCGCGAACTCGCCGAGCTTGTGCCCGACCATGTTCTCGCTGACGAAGACGGGGACGTGCTTGCGGCCGTCGTGGACCGCGACCGTGTGCCCGACCATCTCCGGGAAGATCGTCGACGCACGCGCCCAGGTGCGGACCACCCGCTTGTCGCGCGAGGCGTTCAGCCGCGAGATCTTCTCGGCCAATCTCTGGTCGATGTACGGGCCTTTCTTCAGGGACCTGGACATCGCTTACCGCTTCTCCCTTCGGCGAATGATCAGCTTGTTCGACGCCTTCTTCCGCTTGCGCGTGCGCAGGCCGAGCGCGGGCTTGCCCCACGGCGTCTTCGGATTGCCGCCCGGTCCCGTCTTGCCCTCGCCGCCACCGTGCGGGTGGTCGGTCGGGTTCATCGTGGAGCCGCGCACCGTGGGCCGGATGCCCAACCAGCGAGTGCGGCCGGCCTTGCCGCCCGACTCGTTCTCGTGCTCGAGGTTGCCCACCTGGCCGAGCGTGGCCATGCAGCGCACGTGGATGCGGCGCAGCTCGGTGGAGGGCATGCGCACCACGGCGTAGTCGCCCTCCTTGGCCAGCAGCTGGGCCGACGTTCCGGCCGAGCGCACGAGCTGACCTCCGCGACCCAGCGTGAGCTCGATGTTGTGGATCGTCGAGCCGACCGGGATCCTCGCGAGCGGCAGCGCGTTGCCGACGCGGATCGGCGCATCCGGCCCGCTCATGATCGGGTCGCCCACCTTGAGGCCCAGCGGGGCCAGGATGTAGCGCTTCTCCCCGTCGCGATAGTTGACCAGCGCGATGCGGGCGGTGCGGTTGGGGTCGTACTCGATGGTCGCGACCTTGCCCGGGACGCCGAGCTTGTCTCGCTTGAAGTCGATGCGCCGGTACGCCCGGCGGCCGTCGCCACCGCGATGGCGGACCGTGATCCTGCCCTGGTTGTTGCGTCCGGCCTGGCTCGGCAGCTTCTCGAGGAGGCTCTTCTCCGGCTCGGTGGCCGTGATCTCCTCGAAGCTCGCCGTGGCCATGAACCGCCGGCCCGGACTCGTCGGCTTGTACTTCCTGACTGGCATATCACAGGCTCCCGAACAGGCCTTCCAGCCGCTGACCGGATTGCAGGGTCACGATGGCCTTCTTCCAGGCGGAGGTGCGGCCGGTCACGCCACGCTGGCCGGTGCGCCGCACCTTGCCCCGCATGTGGATCGTGTTGACCGCGACCACCTTGATGCCCTGCGCCTCGTAGACGTCCTCGAGGGCCCGCGCGATCTCCGGCTTGGTCGCGTCGTTGGCGACGCGGAACGTGTAGCGGCCCTGCTGGAAGAGCGAGTAGGAGCGCTCCGTGACCAGCGGCCCGTGGATCACTTCCGAGGGAGATCGACTCATGACGTCAGGCTCTCCTCGATCAGCCCGAGCGCGTCCTTCGCGATCACGAGCTGGTCGTGGGTGAAGATGTCGTACAGGTTGAGGTTCTGGGCCAGGATGATCTTGGCCCACGGCAGGTTGTTGGTCGAGCGGGCGACGACGTCGCTGGCCGCCGGCAGCACGAGGAGAACGGTCTCCTCGGCCTGGATCCCGAGGCCGCGCAGCATCTCGACCATCATCCTGGTCCTGGGCTGCTCGATCGCGAAGCCGTCGACCACCCGCACCCGGCCCTCGCTGGCCTTGACGCTCAGCGCCGAGCGCAGCGCCAGGCGACGCATCTTGCGAGGCATGCGCTGGGAATAGCTGCGCGGCTGCGGGCCGAACACCGTGCCGCCGCCGACCATGGACGGCTCGCGCGTGGAGCCGTGGCGGGCGCGACCGGTGCCCTTCTGGCGGTACGGCTTGGCGCCGCCGCCGCTCACCGAGGCGCGCGTCTTCGTCGCCGACGTGCCCTGGCGCGCGTTCGCCATCTGGCGAACGTAGGCCTGGTGCATCGCCGCCATGTGCGGCGTCTGCCCGAACACCGACTCCGGGAGGTCCAGCTCACCGGACCGGATGCCGGTGGAGTCGTAGGCGCTGACCGTGAGCGACGGCTGGTCCGTGGTTTCCGTCTCGTTCGCCATCGCTACTTCTTCCCAGCCTTCTGCTTGACGGAGCCGCGCACGAGCACGACCGAGCCATTGGCGCCCGGCACCCCGCCGTTGACCAGCAGCAAGTTCCGCTCACCGTCGACCCGGACGATCTTCAAGCCCTGGACCGTCGTGCGGACGTTGCCCATCTGGCCGGCCATGCGCACGCCCTTCATGACTCGCGCCGCGTTGGTGGCCCCAATCGAGCCGGGACGGCGCACGTTCATCGAGCCGTGCGTCTCCGGGCCTCGACTGAAGCGATGGCGCTTGACCATGCCCTGGAAGCCCTTGCCCTTGGACGTCGCCGTGACGTCCACGAGCTCGCCCTCGGCGAAGATCTCGCAGGTCACGTCCTGACCGGCCTCCACGCCCTCGTAGTCGCGGATCTCGACGATGTGCTTGGCCGGCGCGACACCGGCCGCCTTGAACTCGCCGGCGAGCGGCTTGCTCAGGCTGCGCGCTGGCACGTCTCCGAGCACCAGGCGGGCGGCCGAGTAGCCGTCCTTCTCGGCGGTCCGGAGCCCGAGCACCCGGCAGGGGCCGGCCTCCAGCACCGTCACCGCGGACAGCGTGCCGTCCGGCTTGAACACCTGCGTCATGCCCACCTTCCTGGCGAGCAATCCCTTCTTCGCCATCAAGACAAATCTCCAGCGCGGCGGCCGGCAGTGGCTCCGCCGAGCGGCACCGACGATCCTCCCCCGTTGAGGGCCTGCCCCCACCTTCTCTTCACAGTTTGATCTCGATCGCCACCCCGGCCGGGAGGTTGAGCCGCATGAGGGCGTCAACCACCCGCGGGTTTGGGTCCAGGATGTCCACGATCCGCTTGTGCGTGCGCATCTCGAACTGCTCACGAGAATCCTTGTCGATGAACGGCGAGCGGATCACCGTCATCTTGTTGATCTCGGTCGGCAGCGGGATGGGGCCCGCAGTGCGCGCGTTCGTCCGCCTGGCGGTGTCGACAATCTTGTCGGCCGCCTGGTCCAGGACCTTGTGGTCATAGGCCTTGAGCCTGATTCGGATTTTCTGCGCCAACTCCTCGCGGGCCCCCTTGTTTCTCTCTTGAACCGGTGCCTACTTGAGCACCGAGGTGACTACGCCCGCGCCGACCGTGCGACCTCCCTCGCGGATTGCGAAGCGAAGGCCGGGCTCGATGGCGATCGGCGTGATCAGCTCGATCGTCATCTCCACGCTGTCGCCGGGCATGCACATCTCGACGCCTTCGGGCAGGCTGATGGCGCCCGTCACGTCCGTGGTCCGCATGTAGAACTGCGGCCGGTAGTTCGAGAAGAACGGCGTGTGCCGGCCGCCCTCCTCCTTGGTCAGGACGTAGATGTTCGCCGTGAACTGGGTGTGTGGTGTGATCGAGCCGGGCTTGGCCAGCACCTGGCCGCGCTCCACGTCGTCACGCTTGACACCGCGGAGCAGCGCCCCCACGTTGTCACCGGCCTGGGTGCTCTCCATCTGCTTGTGGAACATCTCCAGACCGGTCACGACCGTCTTGGTGGTGGGCCGGATGCCCACGATCTCGACCTGCTCGTTGATCTTGTGGGTCCCGCGCTCCACGCGGCCGGTGACCACCGTACCCCGACCTTCGATCGTGAACACGTCCTCGATCGGCATCAGGAACGGCTTCTCGGTCTCGCGCACGGGCTCCGGGATGGAGTTGTCGACGGCCGCCAGCAGCTCCCCGATCTTGTTGACCCACTCGGCGGTGCCCTCGAGCGCCTTGAGCGCCGAGACACGAACGATCGGGATGTCGTCGCCGGGGAACTCGTACCGGCTCAGCAGCTCGCGCAGGTCGAGCTCGACCAGCTCCAGGAACTCCTCGTCGTCCACCATGTCGACCTTGTTCAGGGCGACCACGATGTAGGGGACGTTGACCTGGCGGGCCAGGATGATGTGCTCCCGGGTCTGGGGCATGGCCCCGTCGTTGGCCGCCACGACCAGGATCGCGCCGTCCATCTGGGCGGCGCCCGTGATCATGTTCTTGATGTAGTCGGCGTGACCCGGGCAGTCGACGTGCGCGTAGTGCCGCTTCTCGGTCTCGTACTCGACGTGGGCGATCGAGATCGTGATGCCGCGCTGCTTCTCCTCGGGCGCCTTGTCGATCTGGTCGAACGGCGTGAAGTCGGCCAGGCCCTTGTCGTGCTGCACCTTCGTGATCGCGGCCGTGAGCGTCGTCTTGCCATGGTCGATGTGACCGATGGTGCCGACGTTCATGTGCGGCTTGGTGCGCTCGAACTTCTTCTTTCCCACTGATGCCTCCTGCGTTACTTCCTACTTGCCGCCCCGCTGCCCGACCGCCTCGGCCAGGTTCGGCGGCAGCTCCGCGTAGTGATCGAATTCCATCGAGTAGGTGGCCCGACCGGACGTCATCGAGCGCAGCTCCGTCGCGTAGCCGAACATCTCGGCCAGCGGGACGTGGGCCTGCACCGACTGCGACGTCCCCTTCCCCTCCATGCCCAGGATGTGCCCGCGCCTCGACGAGAGATCGCCGATCACGTCCCCGAGGTGCTCCTCGGGCATCATGACGTCCACTTTCATGATCGGCTCCAGCAGGTAGGCATCGCCCTTGCGCAGGCCGTCCTTGATCGCCATCGATCCGGCGATGTGGAAGGCCTGCTCGCTGGAGTCGACCGCGTGAAACGAGCCATCGACGAGGGACACGGCGATATCGAGCACCGGGTAGCCCGCGACCACGCCGGTCGACAGAGCCTCGCGGATGCCCTTCTCCGCCGCAGGGATGTACTCGCGGGGGATGCGACCCTGCGAGATCTTGTCGTGGAAGACGAAGCCCGTGCCCCGCTCGCCGGGCTCGACGTCGATCTCCACGTGCCCGAACTGGCCCTTGCCGCCGGTCTGGCGGACGAACCTGCCGATGCCGTGCGCGTGCCGGCGGATCGCCTCGCGATAGGCCACCTGCGGCTTGCCCACGTTGGCGTCCACCTTGAACTCGCGGGTCAGGCGGTCGACGATGATCTCCAGGTGCAGCTCGCCCATGCCGGCGATGATGTTCTGCCCGGTCTCCTCGTCGGTGTGCACGCGGAACGTCGGATCCTCCTCCGAGAGGCGCTGCAGGGCAAGGCCGAGCTTGTCCTGGTCCACCTT
>DASYBH010000302.1:0-2281 GCA_036500885.1 Candidatus Dormiibacterota bacterium | reverse complement strand
CAGCCCCCGGTCGCGACGTGGGCGCCCGTCGCCAGGTTCCCCTGCGGCCAGAGCACGAAGATGGAGTCCCAGCTGCCGGGCCGGGCCAGGCGGGTCAGCTCGGGCCGGGTGTCGTCCGGCGAGGGCCACCGCATGCCCTCGTCCATCGCCGTCAGGCTGTCGAGCGGCCGAACCGGGCGCGCGACCTCGAAGGTCACCGCCACCTCCCCCTCCGACAGCTCGGCGGCCAGCTCCGGGAAGCGGACGAACGAGTCGAGACCGGCCGCGATCTCGCCGGCCTCGAGACGGTGCGTGAAGTCGCCCGGCAGCGCGATGGAGCCGTACACGAGCAGGAGCGCGCGCCAGACCACCACGGGTCAGAGGCCCATCCGACCGGCGATGACCTCGTTCATGATCTCCGTCGTCCCGCCGCCGATGCCCAGGATCCTGGCATCGCGATAGTGGCGCTCGACCTCCGCCTCGCGCATGTAGCCGAAGCCACCGTGGATCTGCACGGCGTGGTGCACGACGAAGTCGCATGCCTCGACCGCGGTGTTCTTGGCCATCGAGACCCGAACCGTCACGTCCTCGCCGCGCAGATGGCGGGCGAGCACGGCGCGGGTGTACTCGCGGGCCACGTCGATGCGGCGCGCCATCTCGGCCAGCCTGTGGCGGATCACCTGTCGCTCGGCCAGCAGGCGGCCGAACGAACGCCGCGTCCGCGCCCACTCGATGCTGAGATCCAGGCAGCGCTGGGCGACGGCGTACGCGTGCGTCGCCATGCCGATGCGCTCGGCCTGGAAGTGCCGCACGATCTGCCTGAACCCGTCTCCCTCGGCCCCGACCAGGTTGGCCGCTGGCACCGGCGCGTCACGGAACGACAGCTCCGCCGTGTCGGAGCACAGCCAGCCCATCTTGTCGAGACGCCGCGAGACCTCGAAGCCCGGCGTGCCGCGCTCGATCACCAGCAGCGACACCCCGTCGTGGCCGGGGCCGCCGGTGCGCACCGCGGTCGTCACGAAGTCGGCCCGGCAGCCGGAGGTGATGTACAGCTTGGCCCCGTTGACCACGTAGTGGTCGCCGCGCCGGACGGCCGTCGTGCGGAGGGAGGCGACGTCCGAGCCGGAGTCCGGCTCGGTGACCGCCAGCGCGCCGATCAGCTCGCCGGCGAGCGCCGGCCGCACCCAGCGCTCGATCTGCTCGGCGTCGCCGGCCGCGAGGATGTGCGGGATGGCGATGCCGTGCGTGAACAGGGCCGCGCACAGCCCCGACGAGGCGCCAGCGCCGATCAGCTCCTCGGTCACCACCATCGTGTGGCTGGCGTCGCCGCCGCTGCCGCCGGCAACCTCCGGGTAACCCGCCCCGAGCAGCCCGGCGGCCGCGGCCCGGCGGTGCAGCTCGCGCGGCACCTCCCCGGCTCGCTCCCAGGCCTCGAGGTGCGGCACCACCTCACGCCGGGCGAACTCCCTGACGGTCTGTCGCAGCAGGTCGTGCTCGGGACCGAACACTCCGTCTGGCACCCTGAGGGATCAGGGCCCTCGTGTCAATGAGCGTTCGAGCGTGGGTGGGGCATGGTGCCGGCCCGCCAGTAGACGCCCGCGTAGCGGTGCATCAGGTCCTCGTCCACCATCAGGCGGCGAAGGTAGGCGGGGTCGTCGTGGTACCGCCGCAGGATCTCGTTGACCTGCGCCTCGGTGTAGCGCTCGGCCGGTCGGAAGTGATCGGCCAGCCAGCGCAGGATGACGAGCCGCTTCTTCCTGCGAGCGGGGATCTGCTTCAGGCGCCCTCCGTGCATGAAGGTCGCGAAGACCCGCTCCTCCCATGGCTCCTTCACCGCAGCCGCATTCAGACCATGCGAACAGCCCGCACCACCAGCCGGTGGTCGTAGCCCACTCCCCGTGCGTAGGCGCCCGAGCACGTGATCAGGGTCACCTCCTCGACGGGGTCCGTCGCCAGCACCTTCTGCATCGGGATGTCGCGCAGGCCGTAGTCCCATGTCTGCGTGACGCGGTAGCGGATCTCGGTCTGCTGCGAGCTCACCACGTCGACCACGTCACCGGCGACGAGCTGGTCGAGATGCCAGAAGATGGCCGGATTGCCCACCTGACCGAAATCCCGGTGACCCGCGAACACCGCGTTGCTGCCCGCGCCGGGCCTGGGCGTGAAGCGATACCACGCCGCCTCCGTGCCCCTGTCGGGCGCCTCCATGATGTTGTGGGCGTCGATGCCCTTGACCTCGACCGGCGCCCGCACCCTGAGCCTCTCGATCACGAGCTGCGCCGGCACGAACGCGCCGCTCGCC